>CAJGEB010000018.1 GCA_904502045.1 uncultured Oscillospiraceae bacterium | reverse complement strand
GCATACAGGTGGATGGTAACGTAAGCTTTGATACCGCTCCCGTTTTACGCTCAGCAGGTGCCGACTTCTTTGTTGTGGGTTCCTCAAGCGTCTTCAGAAAGGATATGAATATCCTCTCTGCCACCGCACTGCTTCGTGAAAAGATAAAATAACCCTACCTCGCCGCTACCTCACAAATTTTCTCTGCTGCAAATTTAAGATAAGCATTCTCGCTTTTGGAAAGTTCAGGATCCTCTGCAAGAATATCCGCGGCAGCTTCTTTTGCGGCAGTTAAAAGCTCCTCGTTATCCTGAAGCTCAAATGCATCTTTTCCCGGAGCTCCGTGCTGTCTGTAGCCGAAAAAGTCGCCCGGTCCGCGCATTCTGAGGTCCTCTTTAGCTATTCTGAATCCGTCGGTAGTTGACGCTATCGTTTTAAGTCGCTCTCGGGCGACTTGATTTTTTGCGTCGGATATTAATATGCAGTAGGACTGCTCCTTGCCGCGCCCTACTCTTCCTCTGAGCTGATGGAGCTGACTCATTCCGAAGCGTTCTGCGTTCTCTATAAGTATTACCGTAGCCTCAGGTACGTCGATTCCGACTTCGATAACGGTAGTAGCCACCAAAAGATCTATATTCCCCTCTTTAAACTCGCGCATTACCGCTTCCTTCTCCGAAGCCTTCATCTTTCCGTGAACTACTCCCACACCGTAATCTGCAAACTCACCTCTGCACAGCTCCTCTGCGTATTCCTCAACGTTAAAAAGCTCGCCCGTATCCTCTTCCCCCGCCTCTACAAGCGGACAGATTATATATCCTTTTTTACCCTCATCAAGCTGCTTTTTTATAAATCCGTAGGCTCTTACCCGTTTGTCGCCGCCCACAAAGTAGCTCTTTATCGGCGCTCTTCCCTTCGGAAGCTCGTCAAGCACCGATGCATCCAGATCTCCGTATATAACATAGGCAAGCGTCCTGGGTATCGGAGTCGCCGACATTACAAGCGTGTGAGGATTCTTCCCCTTTTTATTTAAATTTATCCTTTGTGATACTCCGAAACGGTGCATCTCGTCGGTAACGATAAGTCCGAGCGATTTAAAGCTCACTCCGCTTTCTATCAGCGCATGGGTTCCCACAAGAAGATCTATCTCCCCCTGCTGCGCTTTTTGGTATATCTCCTTTTTCCTCTTTGCAGTTACCGAGCCCGTCAAAAGCTCCGTTTTCATTCCGCAAAATCCAAGCATCTTCGATAACGCCTCATAGTGCTGCTGCGCCAAAAGCTCTGTCGGAGCCATAAGCGCCGTCTGATGTCCGTTTCTATACGCAAAGTACGCCGCAGCCGCTCCTACCGCCGTTTTACCCGAGCCTACATCTCCTTGAAGGAGCCTGTTCATCGGCTCGTTTTTGCACATATTCTCCGTTATCTCCGATACCGCTCTTTTTTGCGCAGAGGTCATCTCAAACGGTAACGCTTCAAAAAATGCATCCATACTTTTCGGCTCCATCTTTTCGCCGGTAAGTCCTGCATTTTTCCTGCGCGCCATAGCCATTCCCACGCATATCTCCAGCGCCTCGTCAAATACTATTCTCTCTTTCGCCGCTTTAAGCGCTGCAGCACTCTGCGGAAAGTGTATGTTCCGAAGCGCGTATTCAAGTCCGCAAAGCGAAAACTTTTTCTTGATACTTTCGCTCATCGGGTCATGTATCTGTCCGTTTAATTTATCAAGTGCGGAGCGTACATTTGCAGATATCATCTTAGAGGTAAGTCCTGCAGTAAGGCTGTACTGCGCTACCATTTTATCCGCTCCGTCTACTGCTACGACCATCGGCGAGGACATTTCGGGAGTAACAAATCCGCCGCCCACTACTCCGTAAAAAATATACTCCTTCCCGATTTTCAGGGATTCCACGGTATATTTTGCGTTGAAAAAGGTAATGAGCATATCCCTTTCGCCGTCGGTAACCGTTACTTTAAACACCGAAAGTCCCTTGCGAATACGCATCTCTCCCGTTTTCGCTACAACCTCTCCTCTTACCGCCGCTTTTTCCCCTCTCGGAGCCTCGCTCAAAGAGTATGGCTTCGATATATCTATATATCCGCGTGGAAAATACCGCACAAGCTCTCCTACCGTTTCAACTCCGAGCTTTGCGTACAGTGCCGCTCTTTTTTCTCCCACGCCCTTTAAATAACGCACCGACAAGCTCTCCTCTGCCATATTCTCCACCACGCTTTCATTTTTATTTCTTATTACCTATATATTACAACCAAATCCCCCTCTTGTCACTACCCGCTTCACCACTTTTCTTTATTTTTTTGTGCAATTGATATAATTCGCATTTTAAAATACCCTTTCGCCGTATACAGTTATGATATTTTATTAAAAATCTCGTTCCTGTTATTGACATTTAAAAAAATTATGCTATAATGTTTTGAGGAAACGGAAAGTACCGTTTATACGAGCCATTAGCTCAGCAGGCAGAGCACCTGCCTTTTAAGCAGGGTGTCCGGAGTTCGAATCTCCGATGGCTCACCAAAAAATCCGAACCTTTTACGGTTCGGATTTTTTATTTTGTCCGCTTTTGCCTATCCTGCAATTATTCTGAGTAATCTTTTTCTGTCGCTCACCTTTTCAAGATATACGTCCGCAAGAGCTTTTACGGTATCTCTGTTGTGCTTTTCCGAAGCGTCCTCTATTGCTATCACGTAAAATCCCGCATTTTTGGCAGTTTTTATCGCGTGGCACGCATCCTCGAAAATTACCGCATCTTCCTTCTTCACGCCAAGCAGTTCAACGGCTTTTTCATATATAAACGGCACGCTTTTACTTGTGTTAAGCTCCGGACAGGTGATTATATCTTCAAAATATTCCAAAATTCCGTTACGCTCAGCGCACTTTTTCACAAGCTCCTTTTTAGTCGCCGTAGCTATGCACATTTTTATTCCCTTTGCTTTAAGCTGTGCAAGCAGTTCCTTTACTCCCGACTTCAGTATGAATTTTTCCTCGTAATACCTCCGCAGCATCTCGTTTATCTCTTCACAAATCTCCTCAGCGCTGCTTCCCGCCTTGTAATAGCTGTGGAAATACTCCGCCGCTTCTTCAAGTGTCATCGGTAAGGTAATCTTTCTCAGGTCGGGCTCCGGTTCTATTCCCTTCGCCCTGAGGTACTCTCCCCCTACGTCGTCCCACATCCACATCGAATCAATAAGGGTTCCGTCAAAATCAAATACCGCACCCTTTACCCGCACGGTACCCGTCATTTCTTCGCTCTTTTTTCTCAGTTCGCGGGTAGCTCCCTCAATATCCTCGCTCGCAAAAATCGCAGATACTACCGCTATTCCGTCTACTCCGCTGCCCTTGAGAAGAATCGTGTTTTCTCTGCTTATTCCCCCAATGGCGACTACCGGTATCTCCACTGCGTCGCATATCGCCTTCAGCTCGTCATAAGATACATCTGCTGCATCATTTTTTGTCGATGTCGGGAATACCGCTCCGACTCCTATATAATCGGCTCCGCGCTTTTCGGCTGTCAGCGCATCCTCAAGCGTAGCTGCAGATACTCCGAGAATTTTCCCTTTCCCTATCCTTTCGCGCACCGCTCCCGCTTCCATATCCTCCTGCCCGACGTGTACTCCGTCAGCATCGCACGCAAGTGCAATATCCACGTTATCATTTATCACAAACGGTACTTTGTACTCCGCACACAGCTTTTTGAGTTCCACCGCTTCCTTTAAAAATTCATCATATCCCAGATTTTTTTCTCTCAGCTGTATAAAAGTCGCTCCGCCCTTAAGCGCCGCTTCCACCTGCTCGTAAAGAGTACTCTCTCTGAGCCACGCTCTGTCGGTAACAGCATACAGCAGCATACTTTCCTTTAGTTCTTCTACGTTCATTAACCGCACCTCTAAGCACTTTATTTATCAAAGTACATTATCTCAAATTTTGACTCGCTGTCAAGTATTTCCGGCGTAAGATTATACACCTCATCTATCAAATAATTTCTATAACTTGAATTACCGTCCCTCTCCGTCATCCTTTTTACCGCTCTCTCGCCGCATATTCCCATCGCACACACCGCAGCCGCTGCAGCCTCAAGAATATTATCGGGATTCGCTGCAATATACGCCGCTGTCATTGCGCTCAGCATACATCCGCTTCCGGTTATATTCGCCATCATAGGATGTCCGTTTTTGATGATGTACGCCTTTTCGCCGCTTGCTACTATATCCGTCGCTCCCGTTATTGCAATTACCGCTCCCGTTTTCTTGGAAAAGTCCGCAGCAAACCTTACCGCTGCACCAAGTCCGTCTGCATCTACCACGTCGTCCTTTGACACGTCAACTCCCCTTGCAGCTCCGATTCCGGTTGCGAGCACCTTTATCTCCGACATATTACCCCTTATTACCGAAAACTTAACCTTTTCAATAAGTCCTTTTGCCGTTTCGGTACGCAGCTTTGATGCCCCTGCTCCCACCGGGTCAAGCACCACGGGATGTCCAAGCTCGTTTGACTTTTTCCCTGCCGCAAACATCGACGGAACGGTATTCGCGTTCAGGGTTCCTATATTTATATTCAGCGCACCGCATATCGCGGTTATCTCCTCGACCTCTCCCGCATCGTCCGACATTATCGGCGACGCTTTTGCCGCTATCACTATATTAGCGCAGTCGTTGACCGTCACGTAGTTCGTTATATTGTGAACCACCGGCCCTTTCTTTTCAATATTTCTCAGCGTTTCTCCAAACATTACTTTTTCTTCCTTTCAAAAAAATAAAACGGAAAACGCAGGACAACGTTTTCCGTTAAAAATCTTAATCGTTTCCTACGTCGGCATTACCCGAATCAGGTATAAGGGTCGAGATTATAATCTCCTCTCAGCCTGCCACACAAGCTCCCCGTTTCTTATTAAATTATAGGTATTATACACCCTCTTTTTCTCGGTGTCAATACCCTGAATCTTCCCACATAACTAAAATTATTCCGCGCTTCACGGAAATTTCGGCTTCTTTACCGATAAACTCGTTGCTTACTCCGACGGGAAAATCGTTTCGGAGCTCCGCATTTTCCACTTCATACTTGAGTCCCTTTATATTTACTCCGCTCGCTTTATCTCCCGCGCAGAATACCGATACCGTTCCCGATTTTTCGCTTCCGAAGCTGATACTTCCGTCTTTCACCGCAGTAATTACCCAGCCCTGTCCGACCAGATACCCTCTACTGCCGTTTTCTGCAATAAACAAAAGCGTTTGTATATTCGCAAAGGTATGGTCTATCCTTCCGCCGAGCGAGCCGTATATCACTATCTCACCGCTTCCGCGCGATATTGCCTCTTTCACCGCAAGCAGCGTATCGGTATCGTCCTTTTCCTTCGGGTATTTCACCACCTCAGTATCAGTCGGTACCGCTTGTGCAGAATCAAAATCGCCTATCGCAAGGTGAGGAATTATTCCCATCGACTTCAGATTTTCATACCCCGCATCCGCCGCTATTATAAGCTCGTCCCCTCTCAGTCGGACTTCCTTCTCACTGAGCTCTCCCGCGGCAAAAATACAACACCTTTTCACCTGCTCCCGACTTCCTTTCGCTCAAGTCTAATTCTTCGCCTTTTTCCATCTTATGTCAGAACCCATAAAGCTCATTATCTTATATTCGCCGATTATCCTCGATAATATTCTTGCTCCGTAGTTCTTTTCAATTTCTTTCAGAGAAAGATTAGTGCTGATTATCGTCGGCAGTCCCGTAAGCATTCTCGTATTTATTATATTATTCACCGCCGCTGCAACAAATTGAGTAGTAAATTCCGCACCCAAGTCGTCGATAACAAGCAGGTCGCATTCCAAGAGCGCTCTCAGCGTTTCATCCCTTTCGCTGCCCGACGATGCGGAAAATCTCTCCTTTTCTATCGTATCAAAAATATTGTGCGCAGAACAGTACACCGCTCCGTACCCTTTCTCTATAACCTCTTTCGCTATCGAAAGAGAGAGGTGCGTTTTGCCGAGTCCCGTATTCCCCTGCATCAATATATTGCCCGAATTAAGACTAAACTCTTTTGCATACTTTTTGCACTGCTCAAATATTCCCGCCATCACTCTTTTTGGCGAAACTCCGTTTTTCAGCTCATCGGAATAATACTCCAATGAAAAATTTTCAAATCCGCTCAGCTTCAGCGCGGATGCACTGTTTAGCCGCTCGCACATCTGTGCCTTTATCAGCTTCTCATAACACTCGCATCTTTTATTATCTATATATCCGCTGTCTTTGCATTTGTCGCAGTAATATCTCTCTTTTTCCATATTGCAAAACAGCTTATTACTGCTTATCAGCTCCGTCTTTTTCGCAATCAGCTTTTCATTTTCCGCTTTCAGCTTTTTTATTTCGCTCTCAAAGCCACCCTTACGCGCCAAAAATATTCCCGCCGCTTTGGAACCCGTTTTCGCAAGCTCCTCATCTATCTCTTTCACTTCAGGCAGCACGGTATAAAGGGCAGCTTTCCTCCCCTCATATTTCCTCTCCCATTCGCTTTTCCGCGTGTCAAATTTCTTCTTCGCCTCGTGTACCGCCTCTTTGGAGTATCCCATCGCTTACGCCTCCATACTCATCTTTTGATTGCGCTCCATTATGCTGCGCTCTATTTCTTCTATATCGTAAGACTGTTCCGTATTCCCTTTCTCCGCCTTAACCTTTTTACTCTCATCTTCCGCTGAACTCAAATCTCTGATTCCTTTTTGATTCCAATTTGCAAGTATCGTATTTATGTACCCGAACGCAACCTTCCCCGTTGCCTCTACCGCTCTGTCGTACGCCTCTTTATACATCTCATCGCTAAACTCGTACCCTCTCCACTCCTCAAGCCTTTTCTTTTCATTTTCGGTAAATGCTCTGCCCCACAGTCCGAACACTCTTCTTATTCTTCTTTCAAACTCATCCTGACCATACCGCTTCTCAATATATTCCTCGGCCTTCTCCACGGTATCTATTCCGTCGTTTACCCAAGATATCGCTGTGCTCTGTATATAATTCATTCCCGTTTTCCCGACATGCTTGCAGTAGGCGATTATCATCAAAAGCACGTCCGCGGGAATTCCTGCCCATGAATAAAGCCATATAAGTGTAGATGTATCAGAGCTCGTAAACGTCTTGCCCAGCGTAGCCTCCGCTTCCCTGAGCAGCATCTGTACGTCCTCTTTTTTCCCTATACTGTCTATCTCCTTCGGGGTCGGTTTCTTTATCGGTGCTGTGAGCGGCTTGAGCTGCGCCGCTGACTTCTTCTTTACCTTTATTTCCGTCTCTTCGCAAGGTTCCTCTTCATATTTAACCTTGCTTACCTTCTCCTCTGCCCCGTCTTTGTACAATATTCCGCATTCCACCCAATATTCCAGCGAATCCTCTACATCATCCGCCTTCATATTCAGCTTCCTCGATATCTCTTCTAAATCTACTGCTCCACCTTCTCTGAAGATAACCAAGAGTACCTTTAATGCTCCTGCAGAACTGAGCTTCACATATTTATCTACCGCTTCCGTCGGTAACCCAAACATTCCGCTCCACGCGCCTGCACTTACCTTGTACCCCATCTAATCACCTCTTCCCCTCGTTTTACCTATCTATTCCTCAAATCATCTGTGCATAATTCTCTTCTCCCTATATTATTACAGATATTTTTTCTTTTTTCAACCCGTTTTTATTTTTTACTCCTTCGGCGGCCCCCGCCGGCGCATTAAAATGCGCTCCGACGCACATTTCAGCACCTTACCTTCCCCTCACTACCTGCCTGTGCGTCGGCGTGCGAACTTCGTTCGCACGGGCGGGGGCCGCCGAATCTTTATTCCGTGTGAGATGTAAATTCAGTAAAAATTGTGTTGAAATTTCGGCTGTTTTATAATATAATAATAGAGTATGAAATTACAAAACGACGATTTATAATTACATTTCAAAAAACAGCACGGAGAGTAAAATATAAGTATAAAACAGAAAAGGACCGTGATATTATGAAAGTTAAAAAGGCTATAATTCCTGCAGCAGGACTTGGTACCAGAGTTTTACCCGCATCCAAATCCATTCCCAAAGAGATGCTCCCTATCGTTGATAAGCCTGCTATACAGTACATTGTCGAAGAAGCGGTAAAATCGGGAATAGAGGATATCTTGATAATAACCAACCGCGGAAAGTCTGCAATTGAGGACCATTTTGATCGTTCCCCCGAGCTTGAGGAGCGCCTTTTAGCCTCAGGTAAACAAAAGCTTTATGATGAAATAGTTGATTTATCAAAAATGGCAAATATTCAGTATATTCGCCAGAAAGAAACAAAAGGTCTGGGACATGCCGTGTATTGCGCTAAAACATTTGTCGGGGATGATCCGTTTGCGGTACTTTACGGCGATGATGTTATTTTGGGAGAGGTTCCCGCATGTAAAGAGCTTTGCGATGCGTACGACGAGTTCGGACTGGGAGTAGCAGGGGTAAAATATGTTCCCAGTGAGCAGATCGGAAAATATTGCTCTCTGAACGTAAAGGAGCTCCGCAAGGGTATCTTCTCGGTAAGCGATATGGTTGAGAAGCCCGCTCCCGAAGAGATAATTTCCAATTACGCAATTTTGGGAAGAGTAGTTCTTCCCTCTGAGATATTCTCCATACTCGAAAATACTCCCGCAGGAGCCGGCGGCGAGATTCAGCTGACCGACGCAATGAAGGTTCTGGCTCGCACCAAGGGAATGGTCGGAGTTGAATTTTCCGGAACCAGATACGATATGGGCAATAAACTCGGAATATTACAAGCAATAGTCGAAACCGGCCTTACCCATGATGAAATAGGCGAGGACTTTAAAAAGTATCTGTTGGAGCTTGCCGGTAATCTTAAATAATTTATGAGGTGAAATACTTTGTCAGATTTAGGCGCTGTACGTAATTTTTGTATAATAGCCCATATAGATCACGGAAAATCCACGTTGGCGGACCGTTTGCTCGAAAAGACAAGCGCGGTAGCTTTGCGCGATATGGACGATCAGCTCCTTGATAATATGGATCTCGAAAGGGAGCGCGGAATTACCATAAAAGCACGCGCTGTCCGCCTTAACTATACGGCAAAAGACGGAAAAAATTACGTTTTCAACCTGATTGATACTCCCGGACACGTTGACTTTAACTATGAGGTATCGCGTTCTCTTGCGGCTTGCGAGGGAGCAATACTTGTAGTTGATGCATCACAAGGTATTGAGGCGCAAACTCTCGCTAACACCTACCTTGCAATAGAGCATGATCTTGAGGTAATTCCAGTAGTAAACAAAATAGATCTTCCTGCAGCTGACCCGGAGCGAGTAAAGCATGAGATCGAGGATGTTATCGGTATCCCCGCAGATGATGCTCCGCTCATTTCCGCCAAGCAGGGACTCAATATTGAAGAGGTACTTGAACAGATAGCGGATAAAATTCCCGCACCGAAGGGAGATGCCTCAGCTCCGCTCAAGGCACTTATCTTCGACTCATACTATGACAGCTACAAGGGCGTTATCGCTTACGTGAGGGTAATGGACGGAACCCTTCACCCCGGAGATACCATAAAATTTATGGCTACCGGCGCCGAGTTTTCGGTAGTTGAAACGGGATATATGGGAGCTACCGAGCTTATTCCCGCGCAAGAGATCCGTGCAGGAGATGTAGGATATATCACCGCAAGTATAAAAAGTCTCGGAGATGTTGAGGTGGGCGACACGGTCACTACCGTCGAAAATCCCGCCGAAGAAGCTCTGCCCGGATACCGCAAGGTATTGCCGATGGTGTTCTCAGGAATCTATCCTCTTGACGGCGCAAGATATTCCGACCTGCGTGATGCGCTTGAAAAATTAAAACTCAACGACGCCGCACTTTCCTTTGAACCCGAAACCTCGGCAGCTTTGGGATTCGGATACCGTTGCGGCTTTTTGGGACTTCTCCACATGGAGATAATCCAAGAGCGTATCGAAAGAGAATTTAATCTCGACATAATCACTACTGCTCCGAGCGTTGTATATAAGATAACTCTTACCAACGGCGAAATGCTCGAAATAGATAACCCCACCAACTACCCCGACCCCTCTATAATCGAATCGGTCGAGGAGCCGTACGTCAACATCAATATCTTCACTCCCGCACAGTATATCGGTTCCATCATGGAGCTGTGTCAGGAGCGCCGCGGAATTTATAAAGACACTAAATATCTTGACAGCGACCGCGTTGAGATGAGATATTCAATGCCGCTCAACGAGATAATCTACGATTTCTTTGATGCACTGAAATCCCGCACAAGAGGCTATGCCTCTCTCGACTACGAGTTTGCTTCCTACGAGCCTTCAAAGCTGGTAAAACTCGATATTTTACTCAGCGGCGAAACGGTAGACGCGCTCTCATTTATAGTGCACGCCGACAAAGCCTACGCCCGCGCTCGCAGTATGGTTGAAAAGCTCAAGGAGCATATTCCCAGACAGATGTTTGAGATTCCCGTGCAGGCGGCTATCGGCGGAAAGGTTATTGCAAGAGAAACCGTTAAGGCTTTCCGAAAGGACGTTTTGGCGAAGTGCTACGGCGGTGATATCTCCCGTAAAAAGAAGCTGCTCGAAAAGCAGAAGGAAGGTAAAAAGAAGATGCGTAAGCTCGGCTCTGTCGAGGTTCCGCCCGAAGCCTTCATTGAGGTACTCAAGCTCGATTAAATTTAAAGCTCCGGCCACAATGGTCGGAGCTTTAGTTATATCAAAATTTTATTCTTCGTCGGTTCCCTCTGCCTTTTCTTCCTCTTGAGGAACCTCCTGCGCTTCGGGTGCGCTGATTTCAGGAGCTATCATCTGTACTTTCTCGGTTTTCGGCTCCTCAGCTGCCGTTTGAGGAGCTTCAGCTGCCGTCTGCACAACCTCCCCTGCATCTGTCGGAGTTTTACTTGCAAGAACCAGCATAAGTATCGGGGGAACGATTCCTATATCCAAGAGTGTGGTGATAAGTGTTCCTATAAAGAAACCGGTTCCGGATTCTCCTCCGAAATTTTCGCAGATTCTGTAGTACGCAATAAATTTTACCACTATATACGCAATGGAAACTCCCAATATAACCACAAGTCCAAGTAAAAAAGCTATCAAAATCGGTATTCCTGCTGTACCCGAATCTATTACATTTGAATCTTGATTAAATGCAAGCACCATCATAAAGGCAACCATGATTATCGCAAATATTACCGTAACTACGCTCATTACTATATTAAGTACCAGCAACGTAATACCCGTCTTTTTGCCCTTTCCCGTAGGCTCGCTTACCTTGCCGAACATATAGTCGCTTGCCACCGGAATCCACGCAAGCCACCCGTTTTTGATATTCCTCTTCTTCGCCATCTTCATAACCGCAATACTTTGCATTATATAAAGACCTATCGAAGCAAGAAGAATAATACCGTAAATAAACAAAATTATGGCTTCCCCTATTTCAATATAATAATACGGCTCATATATTCCGCTCAAAATCGCCATCAAAATTCCTCCTTTTGTTTTTTTATTTTAATGCATATTGCGTCAATTTTCAATATTTATTTGCAATTTCTCTCTTTGAGCAGATTTTCGCAAAATTCGAGGTCCTCAGGGGTGTTAACTCCGTACATTTGTGTTGGATCCGCTATCGTAAAGGTTCCTATCTTAAAGCCTTTTTCCATCATTATTGCGGGAGCGTCGGTCAGATAGTACTCATTCTGAGCGTTGTTGTTTTTCAGCTCCCCAAGTATGTTAAAGAGCTTCACGCT
>CAJGEB010000017.1 GCA_904502045.1 uncultured Oscillospiraceae bacterium | reverse complement strand
AGATGCTTGAAAACGGAAGAGAAAAATAAGAAACAGGACAGAGAATTTGAATTTCTCTGTCCTATCTTTTTTGTTTTATCTCATCGGTATATTTCTGCGGTATTCGGCTCGATATATTTGCCTTTCGGCAAATTCGCGATGATGTAATCATCGCGAGCGCGTCGCGCATATCGAGCCGGCGCCGGCAATATACCGATAGCTCCGCAATAAATTGGTGTAACGAGTAGCAACGCTGCGGCATGGGGGGATATTAGTGTTATTTCAATCTGAATTTATTGTTCTTTTTCATCTTAAGGCGGAGTCTGTCTGCGATCATAGCAATAAATTCCGAGTTGGTGGGCTTACCGCGAGCGTTTTGCACGGTGTATCCGAAATAGGAATTGAGGACATCGAGATCGCCTCTGTCCCAAGCAACCTCGATGGCGTGACGGATCGCGCGTTCGACTCTTGACGAGGTAGTTTCGTTTTTCTTTGCAAGAGCGGGATAGAGCAGCTTTGTGACGGAGTTTATTACCTCGGGATTTTCCGCTGACATCATTATCGCCTCGCGAAGATAATGGTAGCCTTTGATGTGAGCGGGAACACCTACCTGACGAATGATTTCGGTAACGGTATACTCAAGGTCGTCGGAGAGGTCAGAGGAGCTTTCGGGTATTTCGAGTACATCGGGAGAGGAAGCGTTTATAAATTGTGCGACGCGCTCTACCATCGTATCGAGATTAAAGGGCATCAGGAATATGTAAGAGGCGCCGGCAGCGAATACTTCACGACGAAGTACCGTGTTGTTGAAGGAAGTGCAGATGAAAAACAGAGGCTTGGGGCGAATGATGGAATTTTTGATTTTTTCGATTACTCCGATGGAGTCTATTTCGTTAAGGAAGATATCACAGATAACGGCATCGGGTTTTATCTCAAAGATAGCATCAAGTAGCTTGGTACCGTTTTTTCCGACACAAACTGCATCAATTCCTTTATTTTTAAGCAAGAGTGATAATTGTGCGCAAAAATCCTTATTATCGTCTGAAATAATAATTTTGCTGCGCTTTTCCATTATAATACCTCCAATATTTTTAAACTGTTGCAAATTATAACTTTTGATTTCATTTAAAGCAAGAATTTTGCGTGCCAAAAAGAAGGGGAAAGTTTTATGGATAATTATGACAAATGCTGAAGTGGTCAACGAGAACGAAACATATTAGACTTGTTTCGACATAATTCGACAAAAATATTTCGTAAAATCCAACAAGAAAGTTGATGAATCTTGTAACTTTTTAGCGACGAAAAAATAAAAAAATACAGATAAAAAGAGTAAAAACGCTTAAAATTTGGCACAAATCTTATTTATGCTAACAAAGAAGCAAGAAAAAAGAGGTTTTCGTATGAAAACCTCTTGACAAAATTTTTGTTATTATTTTTCGTCAGCAACTAATTTGGTAACAGCGGTGATGTGGGTGTTTACTCCCTCATACCAGTAAAGGAATCCCTCAACGTCGATGGTATCGCCTGCCTGAAGAGCAGCAACAGCCTTGTAAACGTCGGTGTCAGGACCGCAGAGGTAATTCTCAACGCAGAAGTCGTAGTCATTTTCGCCGTAGGTAACGGTGAGGTAGATGTCGGGATCCCACTCGCTGTCCTTGTAAGCGATAGCTTTAACGGTCAGTCCCTTGAAAGAAGCGAGCTGATTCTGGTAGCTGATGAGCTCATCGGTTCCGAGCTTTTCGGTAAGGTCAACAGGCTGTGCAACAAAGGGATCAGCCTCAATGATCTCGAAGGTAGCATCGGTGATCTCGATCTCGCCGGACCACTCTGCCTTATATCCGGTAACCTTGATCTTGGTTCCTGCAGTGAGCTTGGGAGCATCTGCTTCGTCGCACTTCATCTCATAAATGAAGTAAGCGCCGTCATTGTCCTGAGTGTATACGGTAATCTTACCATAACCTGCATCGTCATCAAACCACCAAGACTGAGTAGCCTGAACATAAGCCTCGATAACTACCTGATCGTCGATAGCAGCAGCCACATACTCAGCGTAGGTCATAACAGTGGTTTCGTCTGTGGAGCTCTCGGGTGCAGAAGTGCTGGTCTCGGGCTCAGAGGTGCTGGATTCAGGAGCAGAGGTGCTGGACTCAGGCTCGCTTGTGGAAGAACTGCCGTTGCCTGCGCAAGCAGCCAATCCGAGTACCATTACAAGAGTTAACAATAATGCAATTACTTTTTTCATTTTTCTTTCTCCTTTTCGGTTTTTGCAAGAGTAATTATACAACAAATAAAAAATAATGCAATCTTTCCTAAGGTTAATTTTTAATATTTTTCCCATTTTTTTGCAAAATGGACAATAAAGCGAGTAATATCCAGACGATAGCTAATGAAGATAACAAAACAACGGAAGCTGTCGGCAGGGGTCCGAGCTCAGTCTTACCCCCCGAACCAGACTCAATTTGGTCCAAGCGGTACAAAGAAGAGGTATCTGAAAAGAGCTTTTGGATATATTCCTCGTTGATATTCTCTTTTCTGCGGGTGGATTTCGTAACGCTTTCGATGAGGTGTCCTGCGGCGTCGCGCAGCGAGGCGGAGCCGTTAAAGACGGGAGTAACAAAGGTTTTATCGGTATTTTCGATCAACAGTTTGGTAGCCTTGATTTTTATATCGTAGTAAAAGTCGTTATCCTCGCCGCCGCGTGAGAGATAGTCCTGATATTCGTCGCTGTTTTGCGCCTTTTTTGTAACGGGAACGTATCCTTCGGTCTGGGAGTAGGCTATCTGCACCTCGTTTGTGAGCAGATACTGCGTAAATATCCACGATGCCAAAACTTCTTGAGGATCCTGCTTGTTAAAGACGCAAACGGAGGGTCCTTGAGATATCATCGCGGGGTTTTCGGTATCATACTGCGGAATCGTCATTACCTCTGTTTCGAATGAAACGAGCTTATCCTCAGCGATATCAATAAGAGGAGCCTCTGAGCCCATCCACGTAGCGCCCGCCGAGGAGTCTATCGCAAAGATGCACTGTCCTGCATTGAGGAAGTTTGCGGGATAGCCTGAGATTTTGAAGGTAGAGAAGGCGCCCGCTGCGGTTTGCGAGGACACGTTAAAGAGAAAGTCCTTGGTGGAATCATTAAATATGAGTATGTCGCCCAGCGCGTTTGAATATCCTGCTCCGAGCTGTTTTAAGACGCTTATCATCATATTGTCGGTGGACTTATAAATAAACGGAAGCATTACCTTTTGACCGTTTATCTTGTAGGTACCGTCCTCATTTTTTTCGGTAGCCGCTTGTGACACTTCCCAAATAAAATCCCAAGTGAGCGTTTCGGGCAGTTCGTATCCGAGCGCTTCAACGTAGGTCTTGTTGACGTAGCATATCTCGGTGGAGCGCATAAACGGAACGGCGTAATGTGCGCCGTCGAGGTAGCATTCCGAGAGGAATTTCGGTACTATCTCATCCTTCGACGGAGCATCAAACTTTATCTCGCTGCCGCCGAGCCCGTATTTATCGTGAGTAAACAGGTTGTCGAGGGGGACGACGCAGTTGGAGCCTGTCATATAGGTCGCGATGTGGTCGGGGTAGGTTATGCAGACGTTGGGAGCGGTATCTGTTGCGAGATTGGTGATAACGTCCTGATATATCCTGCCGTAATCGGTGTAAAGGCTGAGTTTTACCGTAATGTTGGGGTAGAGCTTTTGGAAATCCTCAATGGTTTTTCGGTAGATACTGACCTGAGTAGCGTTGGTATCATTTTTTGCCCAAAAGGTTATCTCGTAGTTGCGGGACTCATCAAACTCCTCGGGAATCTCAAACACGTTTCGCTCAACGGCACCGTGGCATCCCGAAAAGAGAGAAGCTACTGTGCAAATGAGTAAAACAAGAGCGAGAATTTTGCGCAGATAACTCATCCCTTAACGCCTCCTCTCGCGACACCTGCCATAATTTTTTTGCGGAAAATGAGGAAAAGGATTATGAGCGGTACGCAGATAGCTACGACGGCAGCCATCATCGCGGGAATATTTTCGCGTCCGAAGCCGTTTTCGCGTATCTCCTGAATACCGTTCGAAACGAGGAAAAAGTTTTGGTCATCGGTAATGAGTCGGGGCCAGACGTAGCTGTTCCAGCATTCGATGACCTTCAAAATAGTAATCGTAATGATGGTGGGTTTGCAGATGGGAACCATTACCTTAAAGAGATATTTCATATCAGAGGTACCGTCTACCTTTGCGGCATAGTAAAGCTGGTCGGGAATCTGCGAGAAATTTTCCTTAAGCAGATAGATGTAGAATACCGACACAACAGAGGGTAAAATGAGTCCGGTAAAGGTATTTCTCAAATCAAGCTCGGTAATCGTGACGAAGTTTGTGATTACCACAAGCTCGCTCGGAATCATCATTAAAGAGAGGAGTATCGTGAAAGCGACATTTTTACCCTTGAAATCGAGCCGAGCAAAAGCAAACGCGGCGAGTACCGTTACTGCAAGCATAATTGCGGTGGTAACGACGGTGAAGATTGCGGTGTTGAGGAAATATTTTGCAAGAGGAGCCGCGGTAAATGCATCGAAATAGTTTTGCAGGGTGGGGGAGAGGGTAAACAGCTTCGGAATGTACTCGGAGTTATAGGAGCTGTAGCTTTTGAGCGAGGTGAGTATCATCCAGTAAAAAGGGAAAAGTACCGCTATCGCCCAAATTCCCAAAAAGGAATAGGTGAATATTTTCAGTATGCGTCCGCGTGCTTGGGCGGACTTTTCGGTTTTGGCAAATTCAGACATAACATCCGCCTCCTTACGAATAGTGCACGTGCTTTTTACTTATGATGAGATTTATGCAGGTGATGGTGAGTACGATTGCGAAGAGTATTACCGCTGCAGCAGAAGCGTATGACGGGTAGCCGCCGCTGTCGCCGTAGAGCATATCGTAAACATATCCGACGATGGTATTCATCTCGGATGCGTTAAGATTGGTACCGAACAGAGCTACCGCATCGTTATACGCCTTAAAGGCTCCGATAAATCCCGTGATAATGAGGTAGAAAAGTGTGGGGGAAACCAAGGGAATAGTTATGCGGGTGAAGGTACGCCACTTTGAAGTAGCGTCAATTTTAGAGGCGTTGTAATAGGTCTGGTCCACCGAGGCGAGAGCGCTCGTCAGCACAAGTACCTTAAAGGGCATTACTACCCAAACGGTATAAAGGCAAAGCACGAACATTTTCGCCCAATAAGGACCGTCGATGAAGTCCACAGGAGCTGCTCCGAACCATCCGAGCACCATATTTGCAAGACCGTCGGTGTAGGGCGTTTTTTGGAAAAGTATCATAAAAACAAGACCTACCGCTAAGGTGTTGGTGACGTAGGGGAGAAAGTAGACGGTCTGGAAGAGGTTGCGCAGGGGCTTGATGGAGCTGAGTCCCACACTTATAAGAAGCGCAAGGCAGGTGGAAACGGGAACCGTTATCATAACTAAAATGAAGGTGTTTTTCAGCGCCTGAAGGAAGTAGGGGTCGTGGAGAACGTATGAGAAGTTATAGGTTCCGACTCCGAAAGAGGTCTGCGAAGCGGAGTTAAAGCCTTCCTCAAGGGAATAAATAAAAACGTCGATGAGCGGGTAGACCATAAAGGCTCCGAGAAAAATTATCGCCGGAAGCAGATAGAGCCAGCCCTTCAAATTTTTCTTATCCATTTCACTTTCTCCTCTTATTCGGCATCAAAACGGATACGCTCGCCCGTTTTTTTGTTAAAGATAAAGGTTTTGTTAGCTTTAAGAGAAAATCTTACCTTTGCAGCTGCAAGGTCGATGGAATTTTCGGAGCTGATGATAGCACGGATAGCAAAGTCCGGCGCACAAGCGTGAGAACAAACTACCGTAATGTCACGTCCCATGACCTCAATGTTGCGCAGATTGCAATTGAAGCTGCCGTTTTGGTCGAGAACGAAGCCTTCGGGGCGGATTCCGATGTCGAGCTCCTGATCGGGAACATTACCGATATCAAGTACTGCATCGTCGCCGATATAAAGCTTACCGCCTTCGGATTTTCCGCTGAAAACGTTTATCGGAGGGGCTCCCAAAAATTTTGCAACAAACAGATTAACGGGATCATCGTAGACCTCTTGCGGTTTTCCGACCTGCTGAATAATTCCGCTGTTCATAACTACGATAAGGTCGGAGATGCTCATAGCTTCCTCTTGGTCGTGGGTTACGAAAACGGTTGTAATGCCGGTCTTGCGCTGTATTCTTTGGATCTCCTCTCTCGTTTGGAGCCTGAGCCGTGCATCCAAATTGGAGAGCGGCTCATCCAAGAGGAGAATGCGCGGGAGCTTAACAAGTGCGCGGGCAATAGCTACACGCTGCTGCTGACCGCCGGAAAGCTCCTTGGGTTTACGCTCCATAAGCTCGTCTATCTGTACGAGCCTTGCGGCTTCAAGAGCCTTCTCTTCCATCTGAGCTTTAGTGAGCTTCGCGGCTCCTTTCAGATTTTGAAGAGGGAATAATATATTTTGCCTTACTGTGAGGTGCGGGTAGAGAGCGTAGTTTTGGAATACCATTCCAACGCCTCTTCTCTCGGCGGGAATATCGGTAACATCCTCGTCGCCGAAAAATATTTTTCCTGACGTGGGTTTCAGGAGTCCGCACAGCAGGTTCAGAGCGGTACTCTTTCCGCAGCCTGAGGGACCCAAAAGACCTACGAGTTTTCCGTCGGGTATCTCAAAACAGAAATCATTGACCGCAATTACGTCTTCGCGAATACGTTTATTAACATTCGGGAATCTTTTCGTCAGATTTTGCAAAACGACTTTCATATTCTTCCATTCCTTAATAATAAATTCAATTTGCATCAATTGATAACAATATTATATTTCTTTAAAAAGAGTATTTCAAGGATATTTGCAAAAAAGAAGTAAGCGTTAAGGAATTTATCTCCTCACGCAAGCGGCAGAATGCCTCCCTTTGTTAAGGGAGGCATAAATTTATGACGCTTCTTTTATTTTATTGCGATATGCTTTGTGCGGACTGCAGCATATTTTCGATAAAAATGGCGTATCCGCGGGTGGGATCATTTACGAAAACGTGTGTAACGGCTCCGACGAGCTTACCGTTTTGTATTATTGGTGAGCCCGACATTCCGGGAACGATTCCGCCGGTGATCTTGAGGAGCTCGGGGTCTGTAATTTTAATAGTCATATTTTTGGTAAGATTTTTATCGCTCATATTTACCTTTTCGATAACGATGTCAAAATATTGCGGAGTTACTCCGTCAACGGTAGTGAGGATTTGTGCACAGCCTGTTTTTATCTCCTGACGGGAGGCCGCCTGCATACATTCAAAATTTTCAGGTGCGGACATCTCCCCGAAAACTCCTTGCTCGGAGTTTGTTTTGAGGGTTCCGAGCTTACCGCCGGGGATAAAAGCTCCCATTAGTTCTCCGGGGGTTCCGACTGTACCCTTTACTACTCCGATTATTTTAACGTTAACGATCTCACCGCTGTCGAGCGGCATAATTTCTCCGGTATCGACATCACATACCGGGTGACCGAGTCCGCCGAAGGTGGAGCTTTCGGGATCATAAAAGGTTAAGGTACCGATTCCGGCACAGCTGTCGCGTACCCATGCGCCGATCAGGTAATCACCCGACCTTGTTTTGAGCGGAGTAACTTTCAAATTCAGCGTTTCGCCATCGCGAGATACGGTGAGATCAAGTTCATTTCCGCCGCAGCTTGAGATAATATCGGAAACGGTATTATTATCAAGATCTGAGGTACCGTTTATAGAAAGAATTACGTCTCCTTCTTTGAGTCCTGCTTCTCTTGCGGGACTCGTTACCTTTTTACCTGAATCGATATCGCTTATTTTTGTAACGATAACGCCTTCGGTAAGCATTTTTATTCCGAAAGGAGTACCGCAAACAAGCAAAGAGGATTTGGGTGCTACCTTTACATTAACGGTCTTAACTCCAATGCAGCCGAGGAACTTTATATCGGCGTTAAAGGAGCTCCCGCTTGTGCTTGTCGGGAATGCCCGCTCTGTGTGAACGGAGAGGTACTCTTTTGAGTTCAGAGAAAAGGTGCTTCCTTCGGTAACAATATAGTTATCGGGAATTGAGGTTTGTATAGATAATGCGCAGCTCATTACCACTGCTACAACAAGAGAGGTAACGGTCGTACAAAATTTTATAAATTGTTTCATTTTGGACTCCATTTTATTTTTTGACGGCGTCGTCTATTATAATGTGCCACAAATGAAGAATAATATTTAAGGTAAAAATATAAAAGGACGGCAGAGAATGAGAAATAAAGTAGAAAATTGCTAAAATAAAAAATATTGTAAAATAAAAAGCGACGGCAAAATAAATTGACGTCGCTTTCAAACTGAAATTTTAAATTAGGCTTCAGCCTCTTCGGTTGCAGGAGCTTCTTCTGCAGAAATCTCCTCAGCGGGAACCTCTTCGGCAGCTTCCTCTACGGGAGGGAGAAGAGCCTTTCTGGAAAGGCTTACGCGCTTTTTCTCAAAATCGATCTCGGTGATCTTAACTTCGAGCTCCTGACCGACGGAAAGAACGTCGGCGGGTTTAGCTACGCGCTCGTTGGAAATCTGAGAAATATGGATAAGGCCGTCGATTCCGGGAATGATCTGAGCAAAAGCTCCGAATGCGGTCAGGGAAACGACCTTTGCAGTAACTACCGAATCTACGGGATAATCGCGCTTGAGGATCTCCCAAGGATTATCGTCTGCCTTCTTGAATCCGAGAGAAATTTTCTTAGTTTCAGCATTGATATCCTTAACATAAACCTCAATGGAGTCGCCTACTTTAACGACCTCAGAGGGATGCTTGATTCTGGACCAGGAGAGCTCGGAGATGTGAACCATTCCGTCAACTCCGCCGATGTCTACGAATGCGCCGTAAGAGGTGAGGGACTTAACGGTTCCGGTGTAGGTGTTACCGACCTCAAGGGACTCCCAAACCTTCTCGATCTGCTCCTTACGCTTAGCGGTGAGCAGAACGCGAATGGATCCGACAGCTCTCTTGCGCTGTGCGTTTACTTCAAGGATCTTGAACTCTACCTTCTTATGAAGAAGAGCGTTAATGTCTTCGCCGCGGGTAAGTGTAGCCTGAGAAGCGGGAATGAATACCTTCACGCCGCTGGTGCTTGCGATAACGCCGCCCTTTACTACCTCAACAACGGTTCCCTGGAATACTTCTCCGGTCTCCGCGCCGTTCATAACACGGTCGAAGTTTGCCTCGGAATCAATTTTCTTTTTGGAAAGGACCATCGTACCTTCAACATCATTTACTCTAAGTACTTTAAGATTGAGGGTTTGTCCGATTTGCACGATATCTTCGGGCTTAGCACTGGTATCGTCGGTCAGCTCATGCAGCGGTATATAGCCGGTATGCTTAGTTCCGATTTCGACAGAGACCTCAGTGGGTCCTATGCCGGTTACAACGCCGGTTACCTTCTCTCCTGTATATGTACTTTTGAAATTTTGTTCAAGCATTTCAGCAAAGCTGATTTCCTCTCCGTTGTTAGCCAAAATTTCACTCATGGTTTTTTGTACCTCCTTAATTATGAAAGCCGGTGTAGAAGCTCCGGCAGTAATACCGATCGTCCGCGCTCCGTCGAGCTTAAGGTCTGCAAGCTCCCTTGCGTTTTCTATGAACACTGCTCGAGTGCGACTTTTGCAGATATTATACAGCTTAAGAGTATTAGAGCTGTGCTTACCTCCGACCACTATCATCAGGTCGGATTTTTCAGCCAGATCCGCCGTCTCTTTTTGGCGAATGTCGGTCGCACTACATATTGTATCAAATATTTTTGCATTTGTACACACTTTTTTTAGAATTTCGGAGCAATTTCTCCAATCTTCGCTGTGAAAAGTAGTTTGAGCGACCATAATATAATGCTTATCCTGGCAAAATTTACCTGAATTAACAAATTTGAGCAATTCGTCGGAAGAAGAGAAGATAAAATACTCTCCCTTGCAGTACCCGACGATACCCTCTATCTCGGGGTGGGAAGCATCTCCGGCGATCAGAGTAACGTATCCGTCGGCGGAGTAGGTCTTTACGATTTTATGTATTTTTTTGACAAAAGGACAGGTAGCGTCAAAATAGGGGATTCCCGCCTCATCGAGCTTTTCTGTAATATATTCCGGAGCACCGTGCGAGCGGATAACCAGCGTTTCGCCGTCAAGCTCTGAGATATCATTCACTACTCTTGCGCCGCGTTTTTCCAAAACAGCGGTAAGGTCGGGGTTGTGTATTATCTCTCCGAGGGTGGCGGTTTTGACTCCCTTATCAAGAAGCTCCGATACTATTCCTACCGCGCGGTCAACTCCGAAGCAAAAGCCCGCGCTTTTAGTTACTGTTATCTCACTCATTCCTCTTTACCCTGCACGTCATTATCATAAAACATATCAAGTATCCTGCCCATTATAATTTGCGATGCGTCCTTAAGAGCGTTTGAGGTCTGGTGGTCTATGTTAAGCTCTTGAGGAGCAATCGGTTTTCCGTAGGTTATCGTTACGAGGGAGCGAAAAAGCTTTCTGTTTTGCATTTTTATTGCTACCGGCAGAATTTGAATATCAGCGCGGTGAGCAACAAGAGCGGCTCCCGACTTAGGCTTCTGGGGCTTACCGGATTTTGAGCGGGTTCCCTCAGGGAAAATGACCAGACTGTTACCCTCTTTGAGCAGGCTTATTGCGGTATCTATCGACTCAACGTTAGCGTGTCCGCGCTTTACGGGGAAGGCTCCGAGCTTTTTAATTATAACGTTTAAAAGCGGAATTTTAAACAGCTCATATTTTGCCATAAAATGCATTTCCTGCTTGATGGGGAGCGCAACTAAAATGGGGTCGCAGTAGCTGACATGGTTACTGCAAAGCAAAAACGGACTTTCGGGAATATTTTCAGTTCCGACATATTTAATTTTATAAAATCCCTTAAATACGATATTTAAAAGACCTTTTGCGAAATTATAAAAAGACATAAAAAACTCCTGATTACTTTATATTAAGCAGCTTTTTAACGGTATCCACCATAATTGAAACGGATTTTTCAAGCTCGTTACCCGTCGTATCAATAACAACGGCGCCTTCAGCTACACAAAGCGGAGCTATTTTTCGGTGGGAATCGTTATAATCCCGCTGCTTTACGTCCTCCAAAACGGTGTCGTAATCCACCTCGACTCCCTTGGAAAGAAGCTCCTCGTAGCGTCTGCGGGCGCGGTCCTCGGGGGATGCGGTGAGGAATATTTTGACGTCGGCGTTGGGGAGTACCACCGAGCCGATATCTCTGCCGTCCATCACGACGTTTTCCTTGAGTGCGATGCTGCGCTGCATATCAAATAAAAATTCGCGTACTGCAGGAATAGCCGAAACGTCAGAGGCTGCCATTGATATTTCAGGGAGCCGAATTTTATCCGAAACGTCCTCGCCGTTGAGGAATATCTTCTGTACCTTATTAACAAACTTCATTTCAACCGAAATCTCGCTTAAAAGAGGGACTACCTCATCGGCACTTTTGGTATCGGCGCCTTTACCGATAACATAAAGTCCGACGGTGCGGTAAAGTGCACCGGTATCAACGTAAACGAAACCGATCTCCTGAGCTACCTTTCGTGAAATGGTACTTTTTCCGGCACCCGCCGGTCCGTCAATAGCTACGGCTTTCATAAAAATTCTCCTTTAAATTAAGTTTGCACAAGCGCTTCCCGCAAGATATCCCGTGGAAAAGGCAATTTGCAGGTTAAATCCGCCGGTATACGCATCGACGTTAATGACCTCT
>CAJGEB010000016.1 GCA_904502045.1 uncultured Oscillospiraceae bacterium | reverse complement strand
ATTCGGGCACCTGCTTTTTACCGCGCGGCATAAAGCTGAAATATCATTTACAGCACCTATCTCGTTGTTGACCAGCATTACCGATACTAAGACAGTCTTTTCGTTGCACTCTTCAAGCAGCTTCCTTACAGATATTTTACCGTCTTGTTCGGGATCTATTCTTACAACGTCAAATCCGTCCTCAGCAAGACGTTTTGCACATTCATCGACCGAAGGATGCTCATAAGAGGAGATTATTATGCGGTCGCCTCTGCGCCTTTTGAGTCTTGCACAGCCGAACATTGCAGTATTATTAGCTTCGGTACCGCTTGAAACAAAATACACCTCATTCGGAGCGCAGTCCAAAGCGGAGGCAACGTCGGAGCGTGACTTGCTCAGTAAAGTTTCGGCAGCAAGTCCGAGTCTGTGCAAAGAGGAGGGATTGCCGTAATTTTCACGCATATATTTAAAAATCAGCTCAGATACCGAATCATCAACTGCGGTAGTAGCACTGTTATCGAGGTATATTTCCTTCAAAAGAAACCATCCTTTATATAAGGGTACACGCCCCCATGATTTATTAATTATACTACATTCCTTCTCTGATTTCAAATAAAATAAAATATTTTAACATAATATTAAAATAAAAGGGAATATTAGGAGAACAGGACGAAAAAAGAAAGGAAGTAAAATTATGCATATTCGTGTAAAAAGAAGGCCTATGATACGGGTTTGGACTTTTGTTATTGCCGTTGTGCTTGTACTCATAGGAATGCTTTATCAAAAGACGATGAAGATCGAGAAGTATCAGTATGAGATCGAAACGGGGTACCAGAGGGCGCTGACGGAGCTTGCGGCAAATATCAGTAATATGGAAACGGCACTTGCAAAGGGAGTATATGCAGCGAGTCCGACCCAGTTTGCGAAGCTGTCGGCGGAGCTGTGGAAGGAGGCAGCACTTGCGAAAGCTGCACTTGCAGAGCTTCCGATATCGCTAGAGCGCCTTGAAAATACTCACAAATTTTTATCTCAGGTCGGAGATTACGCAATGAGTATTTCCAATAAGGTCGCGCTGGGGCACACCTTGAGTGACGAGGAGCGCAATAATTTGCTTGAGCTGTCGGAAACTGCGGAAAAGCTCTCGCAGCAGATTGTTTTTCTTGAAAGGGATATAAATAATACGGCTGCGCTGGGCGGTAAGAGCTACTGGAGCGCGCTGAGGGAAGCTGAGCTTTCCGGCGACGTTGAAAGCGTTACCGACGGATTTACCGAGCTGGAGGACGGTATGGAGTCCACGCTTACTCTCATCTACGACGGACCTTTTTCCGACCACATTTTAGACAGTACTCCGAAGCTTACCGAAGGAGTGGGCGAGATAAATGAAGAGGGAGCAAGGGGATCCGCATCGACGATACTTCAGATAAAAAGCGATGAGCTCGGAGGTGCTGAGCTTGAGGTATCAAATATGCCTTCTTATGTTTTTACCGATAAAAGCGGAGAAAGAATGGTAGCATTTACAAAAGCGGGCGGATTTTTGAGTTATTTGATCAATTCGCGTGAGATCGGGGAAGAAAAAATAAGCCGTACCGATGCGGTGGAGATAGCGAAGAGATATTTGGATGAGATAGCGTACACTTCGATGGGAGTGACTTATTACGAGGAATCAAGAGGAGTGCTGACGATTAACTTTGCGTATATTCAGGATGGGGTTACCTGCTACACCGACCTTATCAAAGTGAGTGTAGCTATGGATAACGGTGAAATAATAGCGCTTGACGCACGCGGATTTATAATGAACCACGAAGACAGAGAACTTCCGACTGCAGAGATAAGTGTAGAAGAGGCGCAGGCAAAGCTCAGTCCGTATCTTGAGGTACAGTCCTTCAAGCCTGCGGTAATCCCCACAAGCGGAAAATATGAAAGCTATGTTTATGAATTTTTGTGCAAAGGCTTTGAGAATGAAAAAGCGCTTGTATATATAGACGTCGTTTCGGGAGCAGAGGCGGATATATTACTGCTTATAGAAAATGAAAACGGAAGCTTAACAAAATAACAAAAGTGATGTTGAAAAATTCATAATTTACTATTATACTATCGGAAGAGGCGTCAAAGCGGCGTTATCTTCCGATATTTTTAGGAAAAGAGTGAGAGATGTGGAGGAAAATAGGAAATTTAATCCGCTGGTAAGCTATGACGAGGACGGGGAAGAGGTACTTGACCGGAAGCTTACGGTGATATATCCCGCTCTTGTTGCGGCGGTTTTGATTATATTGGTAATTGCTAAAGGACTGCTGCATCCGACGTGGGTAATAGTGCTGACGATACCCGTGCATGATTCTCTTGTGAAGGCGATAATACATAAAAATCCGTATGAATTTTGGATATGGATGCTTGCCGCGGCAGCGTATCTCCTGGTGGGATTTTTAAGCGGTGCGTGGCTTTGGGGAGCCTTGATATTTATCAGTATTCCGATTTATTACGCCGCAGTATTTCTGGTAAGGAAATTTTTATTCGGCGGGAAAAAGTAAAAAATTACGGCACGGTGTGAAGACCGTGCCGTTTAAAATTATTCATCCTCTTTATTGACAACGATTGCAATACCCAAATCGTCAAGACTCTTCTGATCGACGGTAGAGGGGCACTCCGACATAAGCTCGCTTGCGTTTTGTACCTTCGGGAAGGCAATAACGTCGCGCAAGCTGTCGGCTCCGCACATGACCATCGCGAGTCTGTCGAGTCCGATACCTGCTCCGCCGTGAGGAGGAGATGCGTATCTGTAGGCTTCGACGAGGAATCCGAACTTTGCCTTTATCTCCTCATCGGAAAGTCCCAGCAGCGAGAACATCTTCTGCTGAAGCTCAGGATCGGAAATTCTTATAGAACCGGAACAAAGCTCAACGCCGTTGAGCACCAAGTCGTACGCCTTTGCGCGAACAGAGGCGGGATCCGACTCGAGCATAGGTAAGCACTCTTCAAGCGGCATAGTAAAGGGGTGATGCATCGCAAGGAAGCTTTGCGACTCGTCATCCCACTCAAAGAAGGGGAACTCGGTTATCCACAGGAAATTAAACTGATCGGGAATGATATCGAGCTTCTTAGCAACGATTAAACGAAGCGCTCCCAAAACGGGGAGAGTAACTTTATTCTTATCCGCGACAATGAGAGCAACGTCGCCCTTTTCGCAGCCGATACGGTCGAGAATTGGAGCGAGCTCCTCGGCGGAGATGAATTTCGAGAAGGAATAAGAAGGAGCATCGTCAACGTAACGGATGTAAGCAAGACCTTTAGCTCCGATTCCGCGGGCGTGCTCGGTGAGCTTGTCTATCTCCTTGCGAGTTAAGGTGTTAGCGGCTTTTTTAGCTACTATGCAGCGTACGCTTCCGCCGCTGGCAACAGCATCGGAAAATACCGAAAATCCGCAATCTTTTACAAGGTCGGAGATATCCGTTATCTCCATTCCGAAACGGGTATCGGGTTTGTCGGAGCCGTAACGCTCCATAGCCTCGTTATAAGTCAGACGCTGAATGGGAAGCGGAATATCCTTCCCGAGTACCTTTTTGAAAAGTACACCTACG
Source organism: uncultured Oscillospiraceae bacterium (assembly GCA_904502045.1). Lineage (GTDB taxonomy): Bacteria > Bacillota > Clostridia > Oscillospirales > Ruminococcaceae > RGIG8367. Next base: position 9,752 of record CAJGEB010000016.1, on the reverse strand, counting down.
AAGCCTTCGATACACTCCAAAATATCGTCGATATCAACGAAGGACATCTCAAGGTCTATTTGAGTAAACTCGGGCTGTCTGTCTGCGCGGAGATCCTCATCTCTGAAGCATCTTGCAAGCTGAATGTATCTGTCGTATCCCGCAACCATAAGCAGCTGCTTATATATCTGCGGGGATTGCGGCAGTGCGTAGAAGGAGCCCTTGTGTACTCTTGAAGGAACAAGGTAATCTCTTGCGCCTTCGGGAGTAGAACGCATCATCATCGGAGTTTCTATCTCTAAAAATCCGTTATCGTAAAAGTATTCTCTTGCGGTACGGGCGATCTCGTGGCGCATGATCAGATTGCGCTGAAGATTACTGCGGCGAAGATCAAGATAACGGTATTTCAGACGGAGCTCGTCCTTTACGTTGGAGTTTTCCACTATCTCAAAAGGAGTCGTTTCCGCTTTTGAAACGATACGGAGATCGGTAACAAAAATTTCGATATCACCCGTGGGAATATCGCGGTTTACCGATTCGCGCTTGCGAACAACACCCTTTGCCATCAAAACGAATTCGCTTCTGATAGTTGAGGCTTTTTCGAAAATTTCGGGATCGCTTGCACTATCGAAGGCGAGTTGAACGATTCCGGTGCGATCTCTGAGATCGGCGAAGATAATAGCACCGAGGTTACGGCACTTTTGAACAAATCCTGCGACTGTGACGGTATCACCGATATTATTCGCTGAAAGCTCAAGCGAATAGTGTGAGCGGCGCAGTCCCTTTATAGAGTCCGGCATAATATACCCCTCTCGTTAAAAATATATTATTTATTATAAAACCACATTGCCGAAAAGTAAAGAGCGAAAGCGAAAGAAAGTTGGTATGCTCTTGTAATTTTTGAAAAAATGATGTAAAATAGAGGAAATAATGTAACGGAGAATGAGATATGGATAGATTGGAAAAGCAATTACAATTTATAATAACGGCTGACGGTGCGAAGAATATATTCAGGCGTACTACCCTTGCGGACGGTTCAAGGCGTGAGAACGATGCGGAGCACTCGTGGCATTTGGCTTTAATGGCAATGCTGCTTGAGGAGTACGCGGGCGAGGCGGGAGTGGATATCGGCAGGGTGATGAAAATGGCGATAATCCACGATTTAGTTGAGATATACGCGGGAGATACCTTTGCGTATGACGAAGTGGGTAACGCGACCAAGGCGCAGAGAGAAAATGAGGCGGCGGATAAGCTGTTCGGGAGCTTGCCTGAGGAGCAGGGTAAGGAGCTGAGGGAGCTGTGGGAAGAATTTGATGCGATGGAAACTAAGGACGCGGCATTTGCGGCGGGACTTGACAGGCTCCAGCCGCTGCTCAACAATTATATGACGAAGGGAGCTTCCTGGGCTCGCGACCAGGTGGATTCAAGCAAGGTATTCAAGCGGGTCGAGATACTGAAAAGGTCGGCTCCGCAGTTGTGGAAAGCGGCTGAGTTTATAATTAACGATTCGATAGAAAAAGGATATTTGAAAAAATGACGGATGAAAAAGCAAAGGTAACGCTGCCGGAATACATTTCGAATATCATAGAGCGTATTGAGAGCTGCGGGTACGAGGGGTACGCCGTGGGCGGATGCGTGAGGGACTCACTTTTGGGGCGGGAGCCGAAGGACTGGGATGTAACAACGTCTGCATCTCCCGACGAGATAAAAAGGATATTCAGTGACAGAAAGGTTATTGATATCGGAGAAGCTCACGGAACCGAAACGGTAGTTGAAGAAGGGAATAACGTCGAGATAACCACATACCGCTTTGACGGAGAGTATAAAGATGCGCGACATCCTGAGAAGGTTGAGTTTACCTCTGATATAAAAGAGGACTTAGCTCGCCGCGATTTTACAATAAATGCGATGGCTTACAGCGACAAGAAGGGACTTGTGGATGTTTTCGGTGGCAAAAAGGACCTCGAAAGCGGCGTGCTGCGCTGTGTCGGAGATGCGGAAAAGCGATTTTCCGAGGACGCGCTGAGGATAATGAGAATGTACCGCTTTTGCTCTGAGCTTGGATTTGAAATAGAGGAAAAATCAAGGGACGGAGCAAGAAAATCTGCAAAGCTGCTGAGTAAAATATCGCGGGAGAGGATAAGCGCAGAGCTCTTTAAGCTGCTGCTCGGTAAGAATGCTGCACAGGCGCTTAAGCTGATGCAGGAGGACGGCGTGATGGGTGAAATACTCGGCAAAATTACGCTCCGAGAAGAAAATCTTGTAATGCTTGATAGGGCGTGTTACACTTTAAATGTACGGCTGGCGGCGCTTCTTTACGGGAATATGCAGTACGATGAGGCGGAAAGCTTACTGCGCAAGCTGAAAAGTCCGAGCAGGGTGTTAAAAGGTACTGCTGATATATTGAGATTTGCGGATGAGCTGTGCTGTAATGAAAAAAACGGAATAAGAAGGGACCTGAGAAGGTATGGCGAGGAGCTGACGAAGGAGCTGTACTGCTTTTCGGAGGCTAAAGACGAAAAAACGGGACTTATTGCTGCGCTTGAAGCGGAGCTTGAAGAGGGTAACGCGTTTTCGCTCGGCGGACTTGCGGTAAAGGGTGACGACCTCATAAAAGCGGGTATCGCAGAGGGCTGTAATATAGGTAAAATATTAAACGTGCTTTTGGATAGAATAATTGAGGAACCCGAACTGAACGAAAAGGGTAAATTACTTGAAATTGCGAAAGGGGTATTGTCTTGAAAATATCGTCTAAAGGAAGGTACGGACTGCGGCTGATGATAGACCTTGCGGTTCACGCGCAGGAGCGTCCGGTATCGGTAAAGGAAATATCGGAAAGACAGAACCTCAGTGTGAAGTATCTTGAGAATATAATAGGACTGCTTTCCAAGGCGGGACTTGTGAAAAGTGCAAGAGGAGCCGCGGGAGGATATATGCTGACACAATCGCCTGAGGCAATATCGGTAGGAGACGTACTGCGCGCGGCAGAAGGGTCGCTTTCACCGGTGGAATGTGCCGATGAGGGCGGCGATTGCCCGAAGATAGCAGGATGCTACACTGCAGAGCTGTGGAAGAGGATAAAGCAGGCTGTGGACGAGGTGGTGGATTCCACAACGATAGCCGACCTTATAAAAGGTAAGGAGAATATAACGGATGCTCCGCAAGGATGCTGATGAGAAAGGATTTGGAGAAATGAGTATAATAAGAGATGAGTTACTTGCGGGTGAGGGAGTAAAGAAGATAGATTGGGTAAGGGGCTATATGCCGATACTCGATGAGATAGAGAAGGAGTTTATCGAAAAGCGTCCGTTTGCGGGAGTAAAGGTAGCGATGTCGATACACCTTGAGGCTAAGACGGCGAGATTTGCGCATCTTTTACATAAAGCGGGAGCCGAAGTGTTTGCGAGCGGATGTAATGCGCTTTCGACTAAGGACGACGTTTGTGCTGGACTTGCGAGTTTGGGAGTAGAAGTAAATGCGATACACGGATGTACGCAGGAGGAATATTTCAGCCACCTTAAAGCTACCCTTTCGCACAAGCCTGACGTGATAGTTGACGATGGCGGGGATTTTATAAAGCTTCTGCATGAGGAGTGTCCTGAGTACGGTGCAAATCTTATAGGCGGCTGCGAGGAAACTACGACGGGAATCCATCGCCTCAAGGTAATGACGAGGGAAAAAAGGCTCAAGTACCCGATGATAGCGGTGAATGATGCTGACTGCAAAAGATTGTTTGATAACAGATACGGTACGGGACAATCGGTAATGGACGGCATAATGAACGCTACAAACGTACTGCTTGCGGGGAAAAACGTGGTAGTAGCGGGCTACGGATGGTGCGGCAGAGGAATAGCTATGCGCGCCAAGGGAATGGGCGCAAGGGTGATAGTTACCGAAATTGATGAAGTAAAAGCGCTTGAGGCGGCGATGGACGGATTTTCGGTAATGCGTATGGAAGAGGCGGCTCCCTTGGGCGACTTCTTTGTTACTGCCACTGGCTGCTGCGGAATAATAACAAAAGAGCATTTTCTTAAAATGAGGGACGGCGCGATACTCGCCAATGCAGGACATTTTGACGTGGAAATAGATAAGAATGACTTGAGAGGAATATCCGAGAGAGTGGAAAACGTAAGACCGTATATAGACGGCTACTTTTTATCTGACGGCAGACAGATAAACCTACTGTCTGAGGGAAGGCTCGTTAATATTACTGCTGCAAACGGACATCCGGCAGATATTATGGATATGAGCTTTTCGATACAGGCGCTTTCCTGTCTTTATATGGTGCAACACGGCAAGGAGCTTACGGCGGGACTTTACGCGGTTCCGGAAGAGATAGATGCGCGCGTTGCGAGGATAAAGCTGCGCTCCATGGGTGTTTCGATAGATGCGCTGAGTGATGAGCAAAAAAGGTATATGAATATGTAAGATTTAAAAATGGGTTAAAATTCCTTGGTTAAGGCGTCTTTTTTATGGGGAAAACATAAAAGAGGCGTCTTTGTTTTTGGGTATGACGCCTGATAAAATGAAGAACGGTGATAAGTAATATGAAAAAGAAGGAAGTAGGAACCGTGATAGCCACAACTGCAGCAGGAATGGTTCTCGGAGCGGTAGTGAGCGGAGTAGTGAGCGGTAAAATGGATACAAAAAAGATGAAAAAGACCGCAAAAAAAGCCACAAAAGCAATAGGACATGCGGCGAATACGGTGTCATCTACCTTTAAGCAGTAAAAAAAAGAGGTACGCGGAGCAGGTTTGTTCCGCGTATTAAATTGCCTGAAATTGTGCAATTTTACTGAAAAGCTGAATTTTTTATTTAAAATGCCGAAGAAATAAAATAAAGGTTAATTGAAGGGAGTCGAAAAACGAAAAAGGAGTAAAATAAAGAAAAATAAAATGAGAAAATTGGTAAAATTTCTTAAATTATTGGTAAAATTATACAGAATAGAAAAATCCGAAAAAACGGGTAAAAGTGCATAAAAAATACGGGCAAAATTTATGTACTGTTTATAAGATATCGGTTTTTTATAAAAAAACACGAAAAAAATATTAATAATTTAGCAAAGAGTAGCAAAATATGCTTGACACATAATTGGTGAATATGATAATATTGTCACGGACACAGCGGAAAATTTATTTACATGGGCGAATTTATCGGCAAAAAACGACATGCGAATTAATTTTGAGTATGTGCAAAAGGTACAAAATCGGTTTTCGATTCCAAATCGGAAATACGGGATTGTGCTGTCTTTTGTTGTTTAAAAAGCTTGTGTTTATTGAATTTAATGCGGTTTAAGTTCGCATCTAAAGAAACGGAGGCATAAAGGTGAGAAAAGTAGCGGCGATATTTATTGCAATTATAATGTTGTTACAGATTGTTCCGGTCAGCGCGATTGCGGCGGAAGGATCTGTAAGCGAAACGCTCGACTACATATCTGTGGAAGGCAGCTATTCTGAGTATATGCAGAATAACAAAGGTAAGAATAAGCCGGATTATGACAAAATATACCCGGCCGAAAATGCTGTACCTTCCGAGGACGCAGATACCGAGCTTAAGGACTACGAGGGTGCCGAGAATAAGGTGCTTGAGTGGAAAGAGGGAACCGGAAGCGTAACGTGGACTATCGAGGTTCCCGAAGACGGTCTTTACAATTTCAAGATCAAGCATATCGGCGGCGGAGGTCGATTTGTTGACGTTGAAAGAGGAATAAAGATCGACGGCGAATATCCTTTTGATGAGCTTGAGGTTATCGCTTTTTCGAAGGTAGTAAAGGATAAGTACGAAGAGATCAAGACCGATAACCAGGGTAACCAGCTCCGTCCTACTCAGGTAGAGGTAGGAGTATGGCAGGAGGTTTGGGTAACTGATAACACCGGAACCTTCGGAAAGCCTTACGATATATATCTTACTGCCGGAACCCATACTTTTGAGCTCGTAGGAATCAGTGAGGATCTGAATATTGAGTATATTAGAATAGCTCAGTATAAAGCAGCTCCCAGCTATGAGGATTACTACGCGGCTAACAAGGATAAGCCGGCAGGAGAAGTAAAGGAGATAGTTATTCAGGCGGAGAGCTCCATACTTCGTTCTTCCCCGATGCTTTATCCTCAGTACAATACGAACAATGCGAACAATGAACCGTTAAATGCAGAGCTTACCCAGTTCAACGTAGTAGGCGGATACAACTGGAGAAATAACGGTCAGTGGCTTGAGTATAATTTTAACGTTGAAACGTCCGGATGGTACAAGATGGCGTTCAGATATACTCAGGACTTCCTGATGGGAATTCCGTCCACCAGAAGAGTTGAGATTGACGGTGAGGTTCTTTTTGACGAGCTTGATAATATCGAGTTTGACTATTCGACCGATTGGCAGGTACAGGTAGTATCTGATGAGAGCGGCGAAGCACTCCTCATTTACCTTGAGGAAGGTGAGCATACTCTCAGAATGACTAACCACCTCGGTGATACTGCGGTTGCTCTTTACAATATCCAACAGATAACCAGAGAGTTGCTCGGCGTATACAGTGAGATCATAATGATAACCAGTGCAACTCCTGACCTTTACAGAGACTATCAGCTTACTATAAGAATCCCCGATCTGCTTGAAAGACTTGAAAGTAACGCAAACAAGCTTTACGATCTGGCTAAGTACGTAAGAAGCATGACTGCCGGCAGAGCGAGTGAAGCGCACACTATTGAAAGAGTTGCAGATCAGATAATGGAGATGGTTAAAGATGAGCTTTCTATCTCCAAGAAACTTACCAGCTTTAACTCTTCGCTTTCTTCGCTTTCCTCTTCCGTTATGAGCATGAGTGAGCAGTCACTGCTTCTCGACTACATAAAGCTGCTTCCCGCAGATGCTCCTACACCTAAGGCTAAGGCTAATTTCTGGGATAGCTTAAAGCTTACTCTTAAGAAGTTTATCCTTTCCTTCTTAAAGGATTATACCTCTGTAGGTAACGTTTATAACGGCGGAGAGAGTATCGACGTATGGGTACTTCTCGGTCAGGAGCAGGCGAACACCGTTAAGAGCATAATAGACGACAGCTTTACCGCTGAATATCAGGTAAACGTAAATATGAACATAGTTACCAGCGAATCGGTATTGCTTTACTCGGTAGCGGCAGGAAATTCTCCAGACGTAGCAGTATCGGTAAGTAAGACGTTGCCGGTAGACTACGGACTGAGAGGCGCGCTCGTAGATATCAAGCAATTTGATGACTATGAGGAAGTAACCAAGCGCTTTATGCCGTCGGCAATGACTCCTTTTGAGTATCTCGGAAAGGTATACGGATTACCGATGACACAGAGCTTCTCGATGATATTCTACAGAACGGATATCTTTGCTGAGCTCGGACTTGAGGTTCCTCAAACTTGGGAAGAGGTTTACAGCTGCGTATACAAACTCCAGGAAAACAACCTCGCTTTCGGTGGACTTACGTTTGAAACTTTACTGTTCCAGCACGGCGGACAGTATTATAGTGACGACAAGTCAGAATGTCTCCTTGACTCTCCGGAAGCAATCGAAGCATTTACAGAATACTGTAAGCTCTATACCCATTACGGAGTACCGACAGAGTACAACTTCTTGACCAGATTCAGAATGGGTGAGATGCCCATAGGAATAGTAGACTACCTGACCTATAACAGCTTGGTAGTAACCGCACCTGAAATCAAGGGTCTTTGGGACGTAGCACTTGTTCCGGGAACCGTTGATGAGGATGGCAACATTAACCGTGCAGTAGCGGGAGAAGTTACTTCTGTTGTAATGTTTAAGACGGGCGATGAAACCTCCGAGAAGAATTCTTGGGAGTTTATGAAATGGTTTACTTCAACTGAGATCCAGACCAGATACGGAATGGAAATCGAGGCTGTACTTGGTGCAGGTGCTCGTTACGGTTCCGCAAACGTTGAAGCAGTAAATAACTTTGCTTGGCAGGCTAAGATTATAGACGTAATAAGAGAGCAGTGGGATCATGTACAGGTAATACCTGCTATTCCCGGAAGCTACATTGTTGGACGTAACGTAGACAACGCATTCAGAGAGGTTTATGAGCTTGGAGAGGTTCCGAGAGCGTCTATAATAAAGTACGTAAATATTATCAATGAAGAAATAGCCAGAAAACGTAAAGAATTCAATATAGAATAGGAGTGATCTTATGAGCGAGTTAAGTGCAAAAGCAGTGCAGACGCCTGTTAAGCCTAAGAAAAAGAAAAAGGGCGGACTGATCAGGGATATTAAAGAGAATACTTCCTCCTATGTTATGATGGCTCCGTTCATGATTTTGTTCTTGGTATTTATAGTACTTCCCGTATTAGTTTCGGTAGTACTCAGCTTCTTCTATTACAACATTATTTCACCTCCTACGTGGGTAGGTTGGGATAACTTTAAAAGACTTTTCCTTGACGACGATATATTTATGATCGGCGTAAAGAACACATTGATCTTCGCTATCATCACCGGTCCGGTAAGTTACTTTATGTGTCTTATCTTTGCGTGGCTTATAAATGAGCTCGGACCGAAGCTCAGAACAGCGGCGACCTTTATGTTCTACATTCCTTCGATGTGCGGAAGCTTGGTATTTATCTTCCAGTATATCTTCTCCGGAGACTCTTACGGAATTTTGAACAGTGTCCTTACTCAGCTTGGACTTATAGATTCCCCTGTACTGTGGCTTAAAGACCCGACTTATATGCTGTGGATCATAATCTTCGTACAGTTGTGGATGAGCTTGGGTACCGGATTCCTCGTATTTATCGCAGGACTCCAGGGCGTAGACAGAGAGCTTTACGAGGCAGCTGCAATAGACGGAATAAAGAACAGATGGCAGGAGCTTGGATATGTAACACTGCCTTCGATGAAGCCGCAGCTTAAGCTCGGTGCAATACTCCAGATAACAGGTGCGTTTGCAGTAAGTGATATAGCTGCAAACCTGGCAGGATTCCCCAGCCCCTTGTACGCGGCGCACACCGTTGTACTTCACATGCAAGACTACGGTACTGCAAGATATGAGATGGGTTATGCAATGGCAATAGCGGTAGTGCTCTTCGCGTTTACCGTTCTCACCAGTAGACTTATACTGAGATTATTGAAAGAAAAAACATATTAATTTTGCAACACAAGAATGGGGTGAGAAACGTTGAAAAAGATGATGATAAGCCGTTCTCGGTGGGGAAATGCAGTATTATTTATATTTTTGGCTGTAGTAGCTGTAATAATGGCGTTACCTCTTTACTATGCGATAATTACTGCGTTAAAGCCTATGGATGAGCTGTTCTACTATCCTCCGAGATTTTATGTAGTCAGACCTTCGCTTAAAAACTTCGCTGACTTGACGTCCGTATTGGGAACCTCTTACGTTCCTTTTATGAGATATGTATTTAACAGCATAGTAATAACCGTAGTGGCGACATTCGGACACATTATATTTGCGGCAATGGCGGCGTATCCGCTTTCTAAAAACAAAAATCTGCGCAGCAGAGGAGTTATATTTGAAATTATCGTTCTTTCGTTGATGTTCTCAGGATACGTATTGGCGATTCCGAGATATTTGGTAATGAACTATATGGGCATACTGAATACCTATTGGGCGCTCATACTCCCTGCGATGTCAGGAACGATGGGTCTGTACCTGCTGAAGAACTTTATGGAACAGATACCCGATGCAATGATAGAGGCAGCGAGAATAGACGGTGCAAAAGAGTTCAGAATTCTTTGGACAATAGTAATGCCGATGGTAAAGCCCGCGTGGTTAACGTTGCTGTTACTGT
>CAJGEB010000015.1 GCA_904502045.1 uncultured Oscillospiraceae bacterium | reverse complement strand
TTTGCCTTCGAAATACCTACCGTTCTGGCAAGACGCTGAGTTCCGCCGAAACCGGGAGTAATTCCGAGAGAGGTTTCGGGCTGAGCAAATACCGCGTTTTCTGCAGCAATACGGATATCACAGCTTAAAGCGAGCTCACAGCCGCCGCCGAGAGCAAATCCGTTTACAGCAGCGATAACGGGTACGGGAAGGGTTTCGATTTTGCGGAATACTCGGTTTCCGAGAGCACTGAATTCGGCGGCTCCCTTCTGATCGAGATCCTTCATTTCTGCAATGTCTGCGCCGGCGACGAACGCCTTGGGACCGTCTCCGGTAACTATCAAACAACGCAGAGAATCGATGGAAAGAGAATCAACGACGCTCTCAAGCTCGGCGAGAGTCTGAGAATTAAGAGCATTCAGCTGGCTCGGACGGGAGATCGTGATAATTCCGACAAACTCTTTTTGCTCGTACTTGATATTTTCCATACTTTTTCCTCCTAATATTTAATATTCATTACAGTCTATACTCATTATACATTATTTATCAGTGATTTCAATGTAACAAACTAACGAAATATATCAAGATAAACAAGTGGGGAATGGGGATTTTATTGAAGATGTTGCAAACTTGTTATCTTTTTAACAATATTTTTCAAAAAAATGGGCGCAGTGTTACTTAGCCCACTTATCAACTAATTTATCAAGAAGGTCGAAAGCTCCGTCACAAAGCTTTTTCTTGCTTTTGGGGACTATTTTGCAAGGCTTTATGGGACGGGGGGGAGCTACCGCTTTAACGGTTGCCTTAGCTTTGGTCTCCTCTATTTTTTTGGAATTTTTAAATGCAACCTTATCTATGTAACCAAGACGGTCCTCTACCTCATAGAGAGCAATTTTAACAAGCGCACGAAGATCGCTTATCTCATCACGGAAGGCAGAGAGCTCGCGGTTGACCGAGTCCGCCCTTGACTGCGCATCGGATACCACCGAAGAAGCGCGCTTTTCGGCTTCGGATACGATGTTGGCGGCGCTTTGGTTAGCCTGAGCGATAGTGCGGTTGATTTTTTTGGATATAGCCTCATAGCCGCGAACCTTCGCTTCATACTCGTCGATCTGAAGCTTCAATTGATCGCAAAGCTCCATCTGTATAATGAGCTCCTGATTTTTGATCTCATTTTTATTTTTCTGCTGTTCGAGCTCTTTTTTGACATCCTCAAGCGACTCGTTAGCACAAGAAAGCTTTTCCTGTTCATCCTCAAGGCGTTTGGTGAGTGAGGAGATCTCCTCTTTGCAAAGAGAAAGCTCCTGCTCAAGAGAGCCGTTTATCTCTTCAAGACGGGAGATATTTCCGGAGAGTTCATTTTTCTCCTGTTCATACTGCATGGAAATGCTGTCCAAGTAAGAGAGAACGTCCTTTTTATTAAAGCCGCCCAAAGCCGCCTTTCTGAATACGCCGTTAGCTTGTTCTGACACAAGAACCCTCCTCGATATAGGTAATCTGACTACATTATACTACATTATTTTCGGAAAGTAAAATACATTTTTCGGAAAAAAATAAAAAAACATAACAAAAAATGTAATAAAAAGCAAAAAAATATCTCCAAAAGAGGAAATCTTCGGGAGATAAGGATTTTTTGGGTTAATTAATCATCGGTTATTTCGAAAAGCTCGTTTGGAGTGCAGTTAAAAAGTATGCACATCGTTTCGATATTTTCGTAGCGTATCGACTTGGTTTCGTTATTTATCATTTTACTGAAATTTTGGTAGCTCATTCCGAGCTGCTTGTAGAGCCAGTATTTTGTCTTACCGTTTTTCTCCAGCAGTTTAAGTGCGTTTAATTTTATCATAGCAGAGTCTCCTCATTTGTTATATGGAACTATTATATAATGAAAAAAAGAGGACCGCAAGCTATTGCGGTCTGTTGAGCGGGATATTACTGATTATCTCCGAGTCCGAAACTGATGGTGAGGGCTCGGTTTATTTTACCCATAGAGCCGTCATCGAGCTGGCCCATACGTTCCTTGAGGCGTTTTTTATCAATGGTGCGTATCTGTTCAAGAAGTACTATCGAGTCTTTAGACAGACCGCAGCTTGTGGAGTTAAGCTCGATGTGGGTGGGGAGCCGCGATTTTTCGCGTTGGCTGGTTATAGCCGCGGCGATAACGGTCGGACTGTATCTGTTGCCGACGTCGTTTTGTACGATAAGTACCGGACGTACCCCGCCCTGTTCGGATCCGACCACAGGACTCAGATCCGCATAATATATTTCGCCGCGTTTAACATTCAAAGAAATCACGCTCCGTGAAAATAATAGTTGCATAATTATGATTGCCGTAAAACCGTGAGCTTATTCAAAAGAGGGGCTCGTTATATAATATTAAAAATATAAGTTTTTTGATAAAGAAGCGGGTCAAATCTTTTTTCTTATTTTACCGATGAATAAGATGAGAGGAATGACTACAAGTGCTAAGGCGAGGTGTATTATCGGAACGATAACTTCAGAGATAGTTTCGAGTACAAAAGCGTTCGGAGCAATAATCAATGAAACTATTAAAGATATTGCAGCGCAGGGGTAAGCGAAGGGAGTACGCTTTTTTGCCTTGAATACCGTTTTTAAAATTTCGGATATTATTATAAGAAGAGCGGAGAGGAAGATGAAATCGGTAGCTATCCATATAGCTATGACAACGGACTCTATCCTTTCGACAATATTGAAGATGGTAATATTTTTTATCATAACGAAGAAAGGATGCTGCATTTGGGTGAGAAAACCGGAGCCGAAATTTCCGACGGTAGTAACCATAAGAAGAAAGATAATAATTAAGGTGTAGCTGAGCCAGCGGATAGAGAGCTTTTTCTTTGCGGTACGGTCGCCTTTTTCAACATACCCGCTGATAAAGGTCATATATATCCAAACGCTGACGACGTCTACTATCGGAATAGCGGAATAGAGAATGGGCAGGGTATCGTTTATGCTTACGGGCAGGAGATTCCGGATTTTTATGCCGGGTATCGAAAACAAAAATACTACTGCTAAGGTGACTATTAAAACGGAAGTAAAAACCTCTGCGAGTCTGGCAAGACTTTTCACTTCACCGCGGGCGGGCAGCAGCGCAAGGAGTATTGTGACAACGAGGAAAAATGTGATGTTACCGTTATCGTAAACGGTAGAGAGGAGCCTTTCGCCGCTTGTACGGAGAATAAAACCGGAATAGAAAAGCAGCCATACTGCAAAGAGAAGACAAACGGCTCCGCCGATATATTTTCCGAGTGAGCGTATAAATAGATTGGCGAGTCCTTCGTCGCGGCTGCGGTTTTTTATTAGGAAGAGTATAAGAGCTCCGAACAGGAGAAGCGGAACAAAGGCTGCAATCGGAGCAAGCCACGAAGCTGTTCCCGCAAGCTCGGTTGAGCGCTTGGGAAGCAGTCTGATAAGAGGGGAAAGGAGTCCCACAAAAATTACCGCGAATAATTGTTTTGTAGTGATTTTGTCGACCGGTTTCATAAATATTATTCCCTTTCGCTTGCGTGAAGATGTCCGCCGATATCATAGGTTCTGTCGATAGTAGAGGAGACGGAGAGGTTAAAATTAAGAGTCGGGAAGATGTCCTTCCAGGAGCTTTGTATTTTTTCAAATTTAACGGGATTTTTAATATGCAGTATCTTTTCAAATTGCATAAAGTCCGCCGCCATATCCTGAGAAGCATCAATAGCAGCCTGAATAAAGGATTTTTCTTTTTGTGAGAGCTGGTCCTCATAAAAAGAGAGTGTGCTTGGGTCGTAAATATCAATTGGATTTTGCAGCTCCTCAATTTGAGCGTGGAGTTTTACGGAAATATCTACACATTCAAGGGAGTTGCCGTTGTAGATGGGGGTAATATCGGTGCTTTCAAACGTCAGCTTAAGTGAGATGGAGCCGCCTTTTCCGTCATCGAGCTCCGTGAAATCGGTCTTCATTTGATTGGTGAGGAGATTGACTCCTTTAGCGCAATCTTCGTCGATAAATCCGGTGAGCCTACCCTCTTTTATTATGGCGTAGCCTGAGGAGGCGACGGTGAAATCGGAACCCGTTTCAAGAGGCTCTTTTTTGGGAACCATTTCGATAGCGGAAACGATAGCACAGCCGTTATAGGCGAGAGCGCTTGCAATATCACCGAAGGAAAATACGTGTCCCTGGGAAAGAAGGGTAACGTCTTTTTTGAGGGAATTGAGCAGCTCGTTAATTGCGGCGTTATCTCCGGTAGTGTTGAGGATAGTATCTTTAGCTTTACCTTCGTTGAGAATAAAGAGAGATGCGTCGAGTCGCATATCCACGGTACGCTGAACAAAATCCATCAGCTCGCCGAAGGAGTGCTCCGCCGCTTCCTTGCCTATCAATATATTTTCCATGTGGGAGAAGAAGATGTACTTCGGCTCGGTGTAGTTTTGCAGCTTTTTAAGAGCAAGAGTAGCGGTATCGGCGCTTTCGTACAGAATGGTGGGTTTGGGACTTTCGCGGGTAATTCCGGAAGCGATAGTTGCGGTGATTTGGGAATCCTCATAATCAAATCCGATAGTCTGAATCAGTTCAAGCCTGTCTATTTCGCGGTAGTCGAGATAGATATTTTGGCTGCTGCATCCGCATAAAAATATTAAAGCTACGGTAATGATACAGCATAGCATCTTTTTGAGTTTCATAGCGGCTCCTTTATTTTTGGTTGCGTTTGTTAGGGGTATTCAAGGCTTTTTCGCGTTTCTTTGAAAGCCTGAGCGGCCATCTTGTTATTGCTTTGGAGATTTTTCCGCCGTGAGCTGCGGCAAAGGGAGTCATATAAGCTACGCCGAAGCTTTCGAGGGTACAAAGTCTGTAAAGAAAGACGGAGGCTCCGACAGCAAGACCGTACATTCCGCTTATGAGTGCGGCTATGACGAGGAGAAAACGGGTAACTCTGAGGGCGGAGGCGAGGTCTTGATTCGGAATCGTGTAGCCGGTAACTCCCGCGACGGCAATAACTATGACGACGACGGGGGATATCACTTTTGCTTCAACCGCTGACTGACCGACGATAAGAGCACCGATTATGCTTATGGTTTGTCCTACTGAGTTCGGCAATCGGAGTCCCGCTTCCTGCAAAAGCTCAAAGGCGAGCAGCATACCGAGTACCTCAGCGGCGGTGGAAAACGGAACGTACTGCTTACTTGCGATAATCGACAGCATTAGTTTGGTGGGTATCATTTCGTGGTGAAAGGTAGCTACGGCAACGTAAAATGCGGGAAGAAGCAGTGTTATGGTAAGGGAAAGGTAACGAAGCAGAGTAAGGGCGGAGGCAACGATAAAGTGGCTGGCGTTGTCTTCGGGTACTTTTATAAATTGGGAAAAGGTTCCGGGAGCAAGGTAGCCTATCGGGAGTCCGTCTGCAATAATTCCGATTCTTCCCTCAAGCAGATTCATACAAAATTTGTCGGAGCGTTCGGTAGTGATGAGCTGCGGAAAGGAGGAGTTCGGGAAATCCACGATGTATTCTTCAAGGTTTGCAGAGGAGATGAGTCCGTCTATGTCGATGGAATCAATACGCCTTTTGGCTTCTTTTACTGTTTCGGGGTCGGCGATACCGTCGAGATAGAGTATGCAGACTCTGGTACGCGACTGTCTGCCGACTACGGTGGGTATGGTTTTGAGCTTTGGAGTATGCAGCTTTTTTCGCACAAGAGAGAGGTTAATGTTTAAGGTTTCGACGAAAGCGTCCTTGGCTCCCTTGACGACCTTTTCTTCTGTCGGATTACTGACTGCTCTGGAGGTTTTTGATTTTATATCAAAGCTGAGCGCTACCCCTGCCTCTTCAAAAAGCAGACAGCAAAATCCGTTTGAGATGTCGTCCGAAAGGGAGTCGAGGTCGCGGGATTCCTTAAAAGGCAGGTAATATACTCCGCCGTGGGAAGCGAGCTCGGCAGCACGGGAAGTATCGCAGCCGACAAAGAGCTCCGAGCGTACCAAAGGTTCGATTATCTCCTCTGATACTACCGCAGTATCAACAAGTCCGTCAAAAAAGAATACGGAAACGGGAATGGAGCTGTTAGCTCCCGCAAATATTTTAAAGGCTTTGAAATCGAAGCAATCGGAAAAAATTGCGGAAATATTTTCTGCGGTGAGCTCTGACGGATAAAGCGGTAACTTAAGAGGATGCGGTCGGGACTCCTCACTACCGATAAAGGTTTTTTTCAAAATATCAGTTATCTTTTTCAAAATGATTCTCCGAGTAAAATTATATTTTCAAAGGTATAATGATAATATTTACAGAAAAGAGAAAAATATTTAAAAAAAGACTTTTAAAAAAAGAGAAAATATAGTAAAATAGAAAATGTCTGCAAAGACGGAATAAAATGGAAACAACATACTCCAAGGAGGAAACAAACGGTGAAATTTTATTTGGAAGACAAAGCTGCGGTTTTTGGGGAATTAGGCTCCTGCGATGAGGGACTTAATGCTCAGGAAGCTGCAAAAAGACTTGAGGAAAACGGTAAGAATAAACTTGCCGAGGGTAAGAAGGTAACGCTTTTAGCCAGATTTTTGAGCCAGCTTGCAAATCCGATGATAATTATTTTATTGGTTGCGGCGGGAGTATCTCTCGTTACATCTATATATGCTAACGAGTCGTTTGCGGATGTGTTTATCATACTTTTTGTTGTAATACTCAACGCGGTACTCGGTGTTTTGCAGGAGAGTAAAGCAGAAAAGGCGATAGAAGCACTGAAGGAAATGACTGCGGCTACCTGTAAGGTAGTGCGCGGCGGAGAGCTGATGCATATTAAGACCGAGGAGCTTGTAGCGGGCGATGTAATACTGCTTGAAGCGGGGGATTCGGTTCCTGCCGACGCGAGAATACTCGAAAGCGCAGGACTTAAATGTGACGAAGCGGCGCTGACCGGTGAATCTGTACCGGTTGAGAAGATAAGCGACGTGCTTAGCTGCGAAAGCGGTAAGGACGTATCTTTGGGCGACCGCAGAAATATGGTATATATGGGCAGCGTAGTGGTGTACGGACGCGGAAAAGCGGTAGTTACCTCAACCGGAATGAGTACCGAGATGGGAAAGATTGCCGACGCTATCTCCAAGGCTGAAGAGGGACAGACTCCCCTGCAGATAAAGCTTGCTCAGCTCAGCCGTATACTGACCGTTCTCGTTTTGGGAATATGCGTGTTCATCTTCGGCTTCAGCCTTATTAAAGCGGGCGATTTTTCGGGTGAGGTAATTCTTGATACCTTTATGCTTGCGGTAAGCCTTGCGGTAGCAGCGATACCCGAGGGACTTGCAGCGGTAGTTACGATAGTGCTTTCGATAGGCGTTACAAAGATGTCGAAGAGAAATGCGGTCATCCGTAAGCTGACTGCGGTTGAAACGCTGGGATGTACTCAGATAATCTGCTCTGATAAGACGGGTACACTTACACAGAATAAGATGACGGTAGTTGACAGCGTAAGCGATGATAAGAATCTGCTTGCTGCGGCTATGACACTTTGTAACGATGCGGGATACGACGCAAACGGCGAGCCGAGCGGGGATCCCACAGAAACGGCGCTTGTAGCATTCGGCGCAGAAGTCGGACTTATTAAAAAGGATATGGAAGTGAAGGCTCCGAGAGTTGGAGAGGCTCCGTTTGATTCCGAGAGAAAGATGATGTCGACGGTGCATCTTTGCGAAGGAAAATATATACAGTACACCAAAGGAGCTCCCGATGAGCTGCTGAAGTACTGCACCAAGATACTGAAAGAGGGCAAGGTCGTTGAGATCACCGATGAATTTAAGGCAGAGGTAGTTGCGGCGAATAAGGATATGGCGAGCAGAGCGCTGAGAGTTTTGGGAGCCGCCTTCAAGATGTACGAAGCGGAGCCTGAGAGCTACGCTTGCGGTGAACTTGAAAAAGATATGATATTTATAGGACTTACCGGAATGATAGATCCCGTAAGACCTGAGGCAGTTGAAGCGGTAAAGGAATGCGCGAGCGCAGGAATAAGACCGATAATGATAACGGGTGACCACAAGGATACTGCAGTTGCGATAGCTAAACAGCTCGGAATAATAACCGATGCATCGCAGGCGATAACCGGTGCGGAGCTTGATGAGATCAGCGATGAAGAGTTAAGCGTAAAGATACAGGATTACTCGGTATATGCAAGAGTACAGCCTGAGCACAAGGTGAGAATAGTCAATGCGTGGAAGGCTCTCGGCAAGGTAACGGCGATGACCGGCGACGGAGTAAACGATGCTCCTGCGATAAAGAGTGCGGACATCGGCGTCGGAATGGGAATTACCGGAACCGACGTAACCAAGAACGTAGCGGATATGGTTTTGGCAGACGATAACTTTGCGACGATAGTTTCGGCGGTAGGGGAAGGCCGTAAGATATACGATAATATAAGAAAAGCAATACAGTTCCTGCTGTCGTCGAATCTCAGCGAGGTAGTAAGCATATTCGTGGCAACGGTACTCGGATTTACAATACTCAAGCCGGTACACATACTGTGGATAAACCTTATCACCGACTCCTTACCCGCACTTGCTCTCGGAATGGAAAAGGGCGAGCCTGACTTGATGAAGAGAAGTCCGAGAAACCCCAAGAGCGGAGTATTCTCTGACGGAGTTGGCGTAGACGTAGCATATCAGGGAGTATTGGTATCAATACTTACCGTTGCGGCGTATATCATAGGACACTATATGGAGAGCGGAATTTGGGAGATAACCAACAGTCCCGACGGAATGACGATGGCATTTTTGACGATGTCGATGGCGGAGATATTCCACTCGTACAATATGCGCTCACAGAGAGGCTCGGTGTTCGGACTCAAGAATATGAACTGGTATCTGTTCGGAGCAATGGTGCTGTCATTTGTTTTGACTACTGCGGTAATATACATTCCGCCGATAGCAGCTATCTTCGAGTTTGAGATGATTTCGCTTGCTGAGTATGGAGTAGCAATGGCACTTGCAATAAGTGTTATCCCGATAGTAGAGATAGTAAAGCTCATACAGAGAAAGTTCAAGAAAAAAGCTTAGTAAAGTGAGGAGAAAAAGCTATGACGATAAGCTTTTCCGAATTTATATCGGCATTGACATCGAATCCTGCGTTAATAGCAGTAACGGCGCTGACATTGGCGGTAATACTTGTAAACGGTTGGACTGATGCTCCGAATGCAATAGCGACTTGTGTATCGACGAGGTCGCTGTCGCCGAAAAAGGCGGTAATAATGGCGGCTATCTGCAATTTTCTCGGAGTTGCGGTAATGACAGCGGTGAATGCAACGGTAGCCCACACGATATATAACATAGCGGATTTCAGCGGAAATTCCGACGAAGCACTCGTAGCATTATGTGCAGCGCTTGCGGCGATAGCAGTATGGGCGACGCTGGCGTGGATATTTGGAATTCCCACAAGCGAAAGCCACGCGCTTATCGCGGGAATTTCAGGTGCGGCGATAGCACTGCACTCCGGATTCGGCGGAATAAACGGTGCGGAATGGATGAAAGTACTGTACGGACTTCTTTTGTCAACGGTACTCGGCTTTGTAATGGGTTGGATAACGGTAAAGCTGGTAGCACTCTGCTTTAAGAGAATGAACCACAGTAAAGCGCAAGGAGTATTTTCAAAGGCGCAGATCGGATCCGCGGCAGCGATGGCGTTTATGCACGGCGCGCAGGACGGTCAGAAGTTTATGGGAGTTTTCCTTTTGGGAATATTCCTCGCCTCAGGACAAGATCAGACACAGAGCTTTGTAATACCGATATGGGTAATGATTTTGTGCTCACTGGTAATGGGAATCGGTACTTCGATAGGCGGGTACCGTATCATAAAAACGGTAGGAATGGGAATGGTCAAGCTTGAGAAATACCAAGGATTTTCGGCTGACTTGGCGGCGGCAATATGCCTCTTGATCTCCTCTGTGACGGGAATTCCGGTATCTACAACACACACCAAGACTACCGCAATAATGGGTGTAGGAGCCGCAAACAGACTCTCTGCAGTAAAATGGGGAGTAGTAAAAGAGATGGTTCTGACATGGATACTTACATTCCCGGGCTGCGGAATAATCGGATTCGGAATGGCAAAGCTGTTTATGGTAATTTTCTTACCGCACTAAAAATTAATACATAACAAAATCCCCTCGCTCTGTTTTGAGCGAGGGGATTAATCATTTGTTTATTTATTATTTATCGCAGCAATAGCAACGGCTCCGATATCGCGTCTGAAATGCATATTCTCAAAGGAAACCTGAGAGAGCTTTTCGTAAGCGGCGCGCTGGGCAGCGGGAACGTCTTTGGCTACACAGCAGACGCTGAGTACTCTTCCGCCGGCAGTGAGGAACTGCTCACCGTCGAACTTGGTTCCTGCATGGAACACATCTGCGCCGTCTATCTGACCGTCGGAGTTAAGTCCGGAGATAGCAAGACCGGTGGGGTACTTGCCGGGGTAACCGCCGCTTGCCGCAACTACGCAGGCGCAGGCTCCGTCTTTCCATTTGATGTCGATATCATTGAGGGTACCGTTTGTGGTAGCGAGCATAATATCGAGAAGGTCGGTTTCGAGAAGGGGGAGTATCGCCTGAGTTTCGGGATCGCCGAAGCGGCAGTTGTACTCAATTACCTTCGGACCGTTCGGAGTAAGCATAAGTCCGAAATAGAGGCATCCCTGGAAAGGACATCCTTCTTCTTGCATAGCCTTGATGGTGGGAAGGAAAATTTTCTCCATACACTCGTTAGCTACAGCTTCGGTAAAGAAGGGGTTGGGAGCAACAACTCCCATACCGCCGGTGTTGGGACCGCGGTTATCGTCAAATACTCTTTTGTGGTCCATAGAAGACACCATCGGTTTGACGCATTTGCCGTCGCAGAAGGTAAGAGCTGAGATTTCGGGACCGGTCAAAAACTCCTCAACAACGATATTGTTACCGCTGGCTCCGAAAATTTTATCTGACATAATGGAGTGAACGGCAGCCTTTGCATCCTCAAGATTTTCGGCGATGATAACTCCCTTGCCGAGAGCGAGTCCGTCAGCCTTGATGACTATCGGGAAGGAGCCCTTTGAGATGTAATCAACAGCTTCATCCTCAGAGGAGAAGGTCTGGTAGTCCGCGGTGGGAATACCGTATTTTTTCATCAAATTTTTGGAAAAGACCTTGCTACCCTCGATACGAGCAGCATCTTTACTCGGACCGAAGCAGGGAATACCGTGTTTTCTGAATTCATCAGCCATACCCAGTACGAGCGGATCGTCGGGAGTGATTACCGCAAAATCAATTTTTTCACTGAGAGCAAATCCGAGCATAGCTTCGATATCGGTCGCCTTGATCGGAACACAGGCAGCATCACGGGAGATCCCGCCGTTTCCGGGTGCGCAGAAAATATCGGTAACATTCGGATTTTGTTTGAGCTTACGGATAACGGCGTGTTCCCTTCCGCCGCCACCGACAACAAGTATCTTCATATTTAAGCCGCAGCTTTACTTTAAGCAAAGCCTATCCTTTCTTTAGTGTTTGAAATGGCGCATACCGGTGAATACCATAGCGATTCCTGCCTTGTCGCAAGCCTCAATGCTTTCGGCATCGCGAACGGAGCCGCCGGGCTGGATTATAGCGGTAATACCGTTTTTAACCGCGCACTCTACACAGTCTGCAAAGGGGAAGAATGCGTCGGAGCCCATAACCGAGCCCTGCACTCTGTCGCCTGCATACTTAACAGCGAGCTCAAGAGCGGTAATACGGTTGGTCTGACCGGGGCCGATTCCTACCGTCATAAAGTCCTTGGCAAGAGCAATACCGTTGGATTTAACGTGCTTTACAACTCTCCAAACGAATTCGAGCTGTTTCATCTCCTCTTCGGTGGGAGCGCGCTTGGTAACAACGGTGAGTTCCTCGCCCATAAGTTTTGTGTCGAGCTGCTGGATGAGCAGTCCTCCCGCTACCTTCTTCATATCGAAAAGCTCGGGAGAATTTGCTTTGGCGGGAGCCTCAAGCTGTAAAAGACGAATATTTTTCTTTTGGGTGAGTATTTCGAGCGCTTCGGGAGTGAAATCCGGAGCAATGATTATCTCAAGGAATATCTTAGCAAGCTCAGCAGCGGTATCAGCATCTACCGGACGGTTGAGAGCAACGATTCCGCCGAATATGGATACGGGGTCGGAGTCATACGCTTTTTTGTACGCCTCAAAGATGGTGGATCCAACACCAACACCGCAGGGGTTAGCGTGCTTTACTGCAACGGCGCAGGGGATATCTTCACCGAACTCCTTAAGCACGTCGAGAGCGCCGTTGGCGTCATTGATGTTGTTGTAGGAGAGCTCCTTGCCGTGAAGCTGACGGCAAGCCGCAAGAGTGTTGTTGAAGGAACCGATCTCGCGGTAGAAAGCGGCTTCCTGATGGGGATTTTCGCCGTATCTCATTGACTGTACCTTTTCATAGGTAAGGGAGAGTTTTTCGGGGAATATCTCGGCGCCTGTTTCTTTTCTCAGGTAGGAAGCGATGAGGGAGTCGTATGCCGCGGTGTGCTCAAATACCTTGAGAGCGAGCGCGAGCTTAGCTTCCTTGCTGATTTCGCCGTTTTTGAGCTGCTCTATTACAGAGGAGTAGTCAGCGGGATCGACGATAACCGCAACGTCCTGCCAGTTTTTAGCGGCAGCGCGTATCATAGTAGGACCACCGATATCAATATTTTCAATAGCATCCTCAAAGGTTACGTCCGGTTTTAAAATAGTCTGCTTGAAGGGGTAGAGGTTGATTGCAACGACGTCTATCGGAGTAACTCCGAGCTCCTCGATCTGAGCCATATGCTCGGGGTTGGAGCGCATAGAGAGAATTCCTGCGTGTATCATCGGATGGAGAGTCTTAACTCTTCCGTCAAGACATTCAGGGAATCCCGTAACATCGGATACAGAGATAACGGGAACTCCGTTATCGGCAAGCGTACGGAAGGTACCGCCGGTGGATATCACCTCGAATCCGAGGGCAACAAGCTCCTTTGCAAATTCAACTACTCCGGTTTTATCGGAGACGCTTATCAATGCGCGTTTTTTCATAGAGAGGACTCCTTATCTTTTAAAATTTCTTTTGCGGCAATAACAGTAGCTTTGGGAAGAATTATCCACTCAGCTTGTTCCATTACTCGTTTTTGTAAAATTTGAGGAGTATCGCCGTCTAATATATCGACAGCCTTTTGGAGAATTATCTCTCCGCCGTCGGTAATTTCGTTTACATAAAATACAGTGGCTCCCGTAACCTTCACGCCATAGTTAAGAGCAGCTTCGTGTACCTTTAAGCCGTAAAATCCGTCACCGCAAAACGAAGGAATAAGTGACGGGTGGACATTAAGAATACGGCGAGGAAAACGGTTCAATACCGTAGGTCCGAGAATTCTCAGGAACCCTGCCAGTATTACAAGCTCAGCATTAAAATCAGATAGACACTTTAAAATAGCTGCATCAAATTCTTCGGAAGAGGAGTATTCGCTTCTGTCGACAACTGCTGAGGGAATACCCGCAGCTTTTGCACGCTCAAGTGCAAATACTCCGGGCTTCGATGAAATTACACATACTATTTCACAGCCGTCTAATCCGTTTGATTTTTGTGCATCGATCAGCGCCTGAAGATTGGTTCCGCCACCTGAAACTAAAACTGCCACACGGACTTTTGCTTTATTATCTCCGGACATATTAATCACCACGCCTTAAATTTACATATCTGAAATCTCTACTTTTAAGGCGTTCCTTTCTGTTGCTGCATTTGACATCCGCCCGTTCCGGTGCTTTATCTAACATACGGCGATTCCGCCCAAAGCTACGCTTTGGGGCTCGCCTTCGGCGAGTGTGCGCGACGTAGTCGCGCACCGGAATCGCCTGCAGAAGAGGGATAAGAGGGAATTTAATAAGCGGAGGGAACGGGCGGAAGGTAAAATTAGATCGAGGGGAATGGTTTAGCGGATCTCAACACCCTTATCGCCGTTATCAACATAGCCGATAACAGAAGCGGATTCGCCAAGGGAGCGAAGAAGAGAAACGGCGGCATCAGCCTGGGAAGCGGGGAGAGTAACGCACATACCGTATCCCATGTTAAAGGTATTGAACATATCTCTTTCGGGGATATCG
>CAJGEB010000014.1 GCA_904502045.1 uncultured Oscillospiraceae bacterium | reverse complement strand
TTGAAGTGATCCATCGTGAATGATGAGCTGTACATAAAGTACATACAAAACAGAAATACGGTAAGGAAAAGAAGCGACACGTGTCTTACCGCTCTGAATCTGTTTGCCGTTTCATAATATCTTCTGTTCACGATCTCGTTTCTTTCTTCCTTCAATTCCGTTCACTCCCTTCATTCTTCATTCTTCATTCTGCTCTGCGCCGTCAGGATTTTTATATTCTACCTTCCAGAGATAAAGTCCGTCGGGCGGAAGAGTTCTGCCCGCACGCTCTCTTCTTTTCGAGCTTGTTATTTCGTCAATTTCCTCGGGATTCTTTGCTCCTGTTCCCACTTCAAGCAGGGTTCCCGAAATAATTCTTACCATATTGTAAAGAAAACCGTCTGCCGCGATCTTTACGGTGATCATATCACCGTTTCTTTCAACCGTGCAGTATTTTATCTCTCTTACAGTATCGATAACGTCAGAGCCCTTTGCCATATACGATGAAAAATCAGCCCTTTTGCAAAGATACTGCGCCGCCCTGTTCATTCTGTGCTCGTCAAGCGGCTTTGGAAAATGGTATGCTCTTTTAGAAAGAAAGGGGTCCATATGAGGCGCGTTATAAATAAAATAACGGTATTCCTTATAAAGAACGTCATATCTTACGTGAAAATCATCAGAAACGTTCCTTGCACTCAAAACAGCAATATCATCGGGAAGATATCTCGGTGCGATAAAGGGTATCGCCTCGCAGGGAGGCGCATCGCAGATCTCTCCCTCTGCAGTCAGGAAAAAACGCCTTGCGTGAACTCCCGCGTCGGTTCTGCTGCATCCGCTTACAAGCAGCGGACATCCGTATATTTTTTCAAGCGCCGTCTGAACGGTTCGCTGAACTGTCGGCAACGTCTTCTGAACCTGAAATCCGTGATACGCACTTCCGACGTACGATATTTCAAACAGTATTTTCACGCCTTTTTCCTTTCTTTCGTTTTTTCAAAAATTTATATGCTGAATCCGCCGCCGTAAATATTTATAAAAATTACTGCCGCGCCGAATGCCGCTATAAGGGCAAGCATTAAAAAATCGTAATACTTCGTTTTCAGCTTGTTCATTCTCGTTCTTCCCTTGCCTCCCGTATAGCATCTGCACTCCATAGCGGTTGCAAGATCGTCTGCATGTCTTATCGAAGATACGAAAAGAGGTATAAATATCGGGATAAGAGCCTTCGCCTTGTTTATGAGCGATCCTGTTTCAAAATCCGCTCCCCTTGCCTTTTGAGCGCTTATGATCTTATCGGTTTCCTCAATAAGAATCGGTATAAAGCGAAGCGCAATAGTGAGCATCATCGCAAAGTCGTGAACCGGAACTCCTATGTGCGAGAGAGGCATAAGAAGTGTTTCAAGTCCGTCTGTAAGCGCTATCGGAGAGGTTGTGAAGGAAAGAAGAACACTCGTTGCAAGAATAAGCAGCAGTATTCTCACCGAAATGAAAAGCGCCATGAGAAGACCGCCCGAGTATATTTTTATGAAATACCATTCAACAAGAAGCTTTCCCTCTGTATTAAAGAAAACGTTCAGCACCGACGTGAAGAGTATTATCATCCACAGCGGTTTTATGGCGTTCACTATTGTACGCAGGGGTATTCTTCCGATAATAATCAAAAGAAACGTGAAAACAGATATTGCAAGAAGAGCCCAAAGCGTTTTCGCAATAAATATTTCAACTATAAACAGAATCGTGATTATTATCTTGATTCTCGGATCCATCTTGTGAAGTATCGATTTTCCGGGGAAAAACTGACCGAGGGTAATATCCTTGATCATAAGCTATCCCCCCTTTTTATCTTATCTATCGCATCGGCAAGAGCCTCTGCAGTATAGATATTCGTAGGAATATTTATTCCTTTCTTTCTGAGCATCAGTATGATTCTCGTTACCGAGGGAAGACCGAGCCCCGCGTTTATAAGATTGTCGGGATTTCCGAAAATATCGTCCTTTTCTCCCGAAAGAACTATTCTGCCCTCTCTTAAAACGATTATATCGTCGGCATATTTTGCCATATCCTCCATACTGTGACTTATTATCACAATAGAGGCTCCCGTCTTTTCCTTATAATTCATAAGCCCGTCGAATATAGTTTTTCTTCCGATAGGATCAAGACCCGATGCCGGCTCGTCAAGTATGAGCACTCTCGGGCGCATCGCAAGAACTCCCGCAATCGCTACCCTTCTTTTTTCTCCTCCGGAAAGCTCAAACGGGGACTTCTCAAGCATCTCTTCGCTTATTCCGACAAAGCTCGCCGCTTCTCTTACCCGCGCTTCGAGCTCCTCGCCCTCTATTCCCATATTCTTCGGTCCGTATGAGATATCCTTTCTCACCGTGTCCTCGAAAAGCTGGTATTCGGGGTACTGAAACACAAGTCCCACCTTAAATCGAATATCCCGAAGCGCCACTTCGCCGCTCCAGATATCCTTCCCGTCCACAAACACCTTACCCTCAGCGGGCTTTAACAGTCCGTTGAAGTGCTGCATAAGCGTGGATTTTCCCGAACCGGTTCCGCCTATGACTCCCACAAGCTCACCGCGCTCAAGCTCTATATTTATATTTTCCAAAGCTACGTGCTCAGACGGGGTTCCCGCCGAGTACACATACTTTAAATTTTCCGTCTTTAACAGCGTCACTTTTTTCCTTCCTCCAGTAGCTCACGAAGAGCATCGACACATTCCTCAACGCTTATTATATCGCAGGGCAGGTCATACCCCTCTTTACGAAGTCCAAACACAAGCTCCGTCACCTGCGGAACGTCAAGTCCGACAGATTTCAGCTCCTCGACTCTCGAAAACACCTCTTTCGGAGTTCCGTCCATAATAAGCTTTCCGCCGTCCACCACGGCTACTCTGTCGCACATCGCAGCCTCGTCCATATAATGCGTTATCAGCACTACCGTTATCCCGTTTTCTCTGTTGAGCCGCCGTATCGTTTTCATTACCTCTTTACGTCCCCGCGGGTCAAGCATAGCCGTCGGCTCGTCCAAAACGATACAGTCAGGCTGCATCGCGATTATTCCCGCAATCGCTACCCTCTGTTTTTGTCCGCCCGAAAGCTGATGCGGAGCCTTCTCCCTCGCATCGTACATCCTTACCGCTTTCAGCGCGTCATCTACCCTCCGCCTTATCTCCTCGGGCTCAACTCCCAAATTCTCGGGCGCAAAGGCAACGTCCTCTTCAACTATCGTCGCGACTATCTGATTGTCGGGATTCTGAAACACCATTCCGACCTTTTGGCGTATGTCGTATATCGCGTCCTCGTCGGCGCTGTCCATTCCGTCAACGGTTACCTTTCCCTCGCTGGGAAGAAGTATCGAATTGAAGTGCTTTGCAAGGGTGGATTTCCCGCTTCCGTTATGTCCCAGCACTGCCATAAATTCGCCGCGCTTTATCTTTATATTTATTCCGTGCAGTATCTCCGGTGCAGGAGCCTCGTCCTCTCCCGCTCTGTACGAA
This sequence comes from uncultured Oscillospiraceae bacterium, assembly GCA_904502045.1. Lineage (GTDB taxonomy): Bacteria > Bacillota > Clostridia > Oscillospirales > Ruminococcaceae > RGIG8367. Next base: position 10,792 of record CAJGEB010000014.1, on the reverse strand, counting down.
AACCGTACTCCCTGCGCGTCTATTATTATATCCTCGCAAGACATCTTTGCGACCATTCCTTTCTGCTGACTTATCTTCCCTCAAACACCGCCGTACTTCCGCAGGGGAGTACTCCGCCGCTCTTTTCAACACGAAGTCCTATCTCAGAGGACCAAACGCATCCCGAAAACTTCTTTCCTATCGTTTCTCCGACAAGATACTCCATAACTCCTGCCGAGAGTCCCGCCGTATAAGAATTGAGCAGGAAAAACAGCGGCTCATCACTCAGCGCCTCGACGCATATCTCAAGCAGCTCGTATATATTATCCTCAAGCTTCCACACCTCGCCGCCGGGTCCTCTGCCGTAAGAGGGGGGATCCATTATTATCCCGTCATACTTATTCCCTCTGCGTATCTCTCGCTTCAGGAATTTAACACAATCGTCAACTATCCATCTTATCGGGCGTGCAGAAAGTCCTGAAAGAGCGGCATTTTCTCTTGCCCAGTCCACCATTCCCTTCGCCGCATCGACGTGGCAGACCTTAGCTCCTGCCGCAGCGCACGCAAGTGTGGCTCCGCCCGTGTAGGCAAACAGGTTCAGCACCGATACCTCTCTGCCCGCACTCTTTATCTTTTCACTCATATAGTCCCAGTTGACCGCCTGCTCGGGAAAGAGTCCCGTGTGCTTAAAGCCCGTGGGTCCTATCTTAAAGCGCAAGTCCCCGTACTCTATCTCCCAGCTCTTCGGTACCGCTTTTCTCATTTCCCAGCTTCCGCCGCCCGCGCTCGACCGAAGATACCTTGCATCTGCACCGTTCCACAGTCTTTCGTCCTTTTCGGTATTCCAAATTATCTGCGGGTCCGGTCTTATCAGCGTGGTCTTTCCCCATCTCTCAAGCTTTTCGCCGCCCGACGCGTCAAGCAGCTTATAGCTCTCCCACCTATCCGCTATTCTCATCTCTTTATCCTCACTTCTATCTCTGCCGCGCAGGCATCCACTATTGCGTCCACCTTTTCTATTTCGGCTCCTTCAGCCATTATCCTTATCAGCGGCTCGGTTCCGGAAGCTCTCACAAGTATTCTTCCGTCCCCTATCTCCGCCGTGTACTTCTCAACTATCTTCTCAATCTCCGCATCGGTCTTGAACCTCGCCTTTTCCTCTGCGTTTGCCGTTATATTTTTAAGTCTTTGCGGGTACTTCTTCATTACCGCTGCCGCCTGCGACATTTTCATTCCCGTCTTTTTAAGGCGGTCGGCTATAAGTACCGCAGAGAGCTGTCCGTCGCCGGTAGTCATATAATCAAGCACGATAATATGTCCCGATTGCTCCCCGCCAAGACTGTACCCCTTCTCACGCATTCTCTCCAGCACGTATCTGTCGCCTACTCCCGTTTCTTCAAGGAGTATTCCGTTTTCTTTCGCAAATTTCCGCAGTCCCATATTCGACATTACCGTTGCGACCAAAGCTCCCTCAGCGAGTCTACCCTCGTCACGCAGCTTTAAGGCTACTATCGCCATCTCCGCGTCGCCGTCTACCTCTTCCCCCTTTTCGTCCACCGCGATACATCTGTCCGCGTCGCCGTCAAAGGCAAATCCGACGTCGTATTTTCCGCTTTTCATCACACTCTTAAGATTTTCTATGTGTGTGGAACCAACCCCGTCATTTATATTCATTCCGTTCGGAGCGTTCCCGATTATTTTGCATTCAGCACCGAGTCCTTCAAAGATAGCCTTTGCGCTGCGGCTTGCACTTCCGTTTGACGCATCCAGCGCTATCTTCATTCCCGCAAGAGTTTCCGCCGCGCTCATTATGTGTTTCTCATACTTCTCTATCGCCTTCTCGTCAAACCTTACCCAGCCGACTCCCTCGCCGCTTTTCTTTTCAAAATTACCCTCTTCAATTATCTTCTCTATCTCTTCTTCCTGTTCGTCCGTCAGCTTATACCCTTCCCCGCCGAAGATTTTTATTCCGTTGTACTCGTAAGGATTATGCGATGCCGATATCATTATTCCCGCATCGGCTCCGAGCTGTACCGTCAGGTACGCCACCGCAGGAGTCGGCACAAGTCCCAGCCTTATCACGTTTGCGCCCGACTCGCACACTCCCGCACATATTGCCGCCTCAAGCATATCCGATGAAAGCCGCGAGTCCTTGCCCACCAAAAAGGTCGGCTTATCTTTTCCGCTTACTTCCCTCACCGTCTTAACCGCCGCTGCTCCCGTTTTCATCGCGAGCGCACAGTCAAGCTCTGCTCCTGCAACTCCTCTTATACCGTCGGTTCCAAACAATTTTCCCATTTTTCTGCTCCTTTGAGTATTATTGCGTGTAAAATATACTTAGGGTAATCATTTCTCATCAAGTGTAAGCTGTTTTACGGCTCCCGCCGACGTGTTTTCGGGGAGCTTTACTCCCAGATGCTCGCACGCCGCCGCCGTAACGCATCTGCCGCGAGGAGTCCTGCTGAGAAATCCTATCTGCATCAGATACGGCTCATACACGTCCTCAAGCGTTACCGCTTCCTCGCCTATCGCCGCTGCAAGAGTTTCGAGTCCCACAGGACCGCCGCCGTAATTCTTAATTATCATCATCAGCATTCTGCGGTCGATATTATCGAGTCCCAGCTCATCCACCTCAAGCCGCTTCAGCGCTTTGTCGGTTATCTCCTTGTCGATGGTTCCGTTACCTATAACCTGCGCAAAATCCCTGACTCTTTTAAGCATTCTGTTCGCAATTCGGGGAGTTCCCCTGCTTCGCGCCGCTATCTCATAAGCGCCGTCCTCGGTGCAGTCTATTCCCAAAATTTTTGCGCTGCGGGACACGATTCCGCTCAGCTCCTCAGGAGTGTAAAGCTCAAGGCGCATCACTACTCCGAAGCGGTCACGCAAAGGCGGGGAGAGCTGTCCCGCTCTCGTAGTGGCTCCCACAAGAGTAAACTTCGGCAGGTCTATCCTTATCGAACGCGCAGAGGGTCCCTTTCCGATTATAATATCGAGGGAGTAGTCCTCCATCGCGGGATAAAGTACCTCCTCAACACTGCGCGAAAGTCTGTGTATCTCATCTATAAACAAAAGGTCATTTTCATTTAAGTTAGTCAGCAACGCCGCGAGGTCCCCCGGGCGCTCTATCGCGGGTCCGCTCGTTACCCTGATGTTAACGTTCATCTCCGACGCGATTATTCCCGCAAGCGTAGTCTTTCCAAGTCCCGGCGGGCCGTACAAAAGTACGTGGTCAAGCGCTTCTCCTCTTGCTCTCGCCGCATCTATAAATACCTCTAAATTTTCCTTTACCTTCGTCTGTCCCACATATTCCGACAGAAACTTCGGTCTTAACGACCTTTCTATATCGCTGTCCTCAGAGGATTCCTGCGGTGCGACTATTCTGCTCTCGTAATCCACTTTCCCCACTCCTTTACCTGAAACTGCTCATATCCTTAAGGCATCCCTTGATTATATCGTTTACCGAGGCGTCTGCAGGGTACTTTGCCGCCGCCGCAGTAGCCTCGCTCGCCGTATACCCAAGTGCTATCAGCGCCGCTACCGCTTCTCCGATATTTCCCGCATCGGCGCGTACTTCGCCGCCTTCCTCTCTCGTTCCGACTATATCCTCCGTCGTTATCTTGTCTTTTAATTCAAGTGCTATTCTCGACGCAAGCTTCATACCGACTCCCGATGCTTTGGTGAACGCCTTAGCGTCCCCTGCCGCTATCGCCGCCGCCATCTTCTGCGGACTCATATCCGAAAGTATCGACAGCGCTGCTTTGGGACCCACTCCCGATATTCCTATCAGCAGCTTAAAGCTCTCAAGCTCCTCTTGTGAGTAAAAACCGAACAGCTCCACCGCATCCTCTCGGACGTAAAGATAGGTATACAGCATAGCCTCCTTGTTTTGCTGCGGCAGTCTTGTCGCGGTATTCAGGCTCACGCTCATTTTGTACCCGACTCCTCCGCACTCCACGACTGCGAAATTTACTCCGCTCGCAATAAGCGTTCCTCTTACGCTGTATATCATCCGTATCCCTCTTCCTTTTTCGTACTTTTTATTCCTTTTTTTGAGTATTTTCAAGATTATTCGACTTTTTTCTCTCTTTAAAAGCCGTATATTTTCAACTTTTCATCAGAGTTTTCAACAAAAACGGGTACTCTGTCAGCTTTTCTCTATCTCGGAATTATCCTTCTGCTCATAAGCGAGCCTGCACAGTGTCCGTGGCAGATAGCAAGTGCTACTGCATCGGCGGCGTCGTCCGGCTTCGGAATCTTGTCAAGATGCAGTATTATCTTCGTCATCTCCATTACCTGCCGCTTCTCCGCCTTACCGTACCCCACTATCGCCTGCTTTACCTGAAGCGGTGTGTACTCGTAAACCGAAATTCCTCTCTGTACCGCCGCAAGCACCGTTACTCCTCTCGCCTGCGCCACGTCTATCGCGGTCTTTTGGTTAGAGGTAAAAAACAGCTTCTCTATCGCCATAGTTTCAGGCTTCACTCTGTCCATTACCTCGCACACGCCGTCGTATACCCGTTTCAGCCGCTCCTCAAACGGTACTCCCGCTTCGGTAGTCACCGCTCCGTACTCTATCGGCGTGAACTTACTGCCCTTATATTCCACCGCTCCGTATCCGACTATCGCGTACCCCGGATCTATTCCCAATATTACCATCTTCACGCCGCCTTCGCATTATCATTATATTACCCAAATTCCTATTTTGTTTAAACTTTTTCGGGTTCCACCCACATTTCCCCCATTTTATCCTTACATTATATCACACCTTTATTTATTGCACAATAGCTCCTCTCATTTTTTACCCCCGTTTCTCCCTTTTTCTTCCGCTCTTTTTCTCTTTTTTCGGGAATTTGCTCTTAACCCCTTGTGTATTCGCTCGTTTTCGGCTACAATTAGTATATATATTCATTTTATCTGAGAGGTCGTGCAGTATTTGTTTAGCTTTTGCAACGTTAAAAGAGTAGTCATAAAGGTGGGAACCTCCTCCATCGCCTACCCCACCGGCCATATTAATCTGCGTAGTATTGAAAAGCTTGTGAAGGTACTCGCGGACATCAAAAATTCCGGCAAAGACGTCGTTTTAGTCAGCTCCGGAGCCATCGGTGTCGGCTGCGGTAAGCTCAAAATGGAGCGCCGTCCCAACGATATTCCCTCAAAGCAGGCTGCCGCCGCCGTCGGACAGTGCGAACTGATGTATATCTACGACAAGCTCTTCTCTGCTTATAACCATGTTGTCGCTCAGGCTCTGCTTACCCGCGACGTTATAGATAATCCCGAAAGAAAAGCTCACATCATCAATACCTTTGAGCGCCTTTTTGAGCTGGGAGCCATTCCCATCGTCAATGAAAACGATACCGTTTCGGTAGAGGAGATCGAGGCTACCTTCGGCGAAAACGATACCCTCGCCGCGATAGTCGCCTCTATCGTCAACGCCGATGCTCTTGTTATTATGAGCGATATCGACGGACTCTACGACTGCGATCCCCGCAAAAATCCCGATGCAAAGCTCATCAGCGAGGTGCACTGCATCAGCGACGACATCATAAGCGCTGCCGGCGGAGCAGGCTCCTCCGTCGGAACCGGCGGTATGCGTACTAAACTCCACGCCGCAGATATTGCTATGAACAGCGGTATAGGTATGGCGATACTCAACAGCGCAGACCCTAACCTCTTATACGACCTTTTTGACGGAAAAGACGTCGGTACAAGATTTTTTAAGTAATTTTCAGAAAGGCACGGTAACATTATGTCTGTATTACAACTCTCTCTTGCGGCAAAATCCGCCGCTCCCGCTCTTGCTGCTGCGGGTTCCCAACTAAAAAATAAGGCCCTTTTCTCAATTGCCGATGCTCTTGAGGAGAGTATCTCCGATATTTTAGCTGCAAATCAAAAGGATATTCAAAACGCCGAAGCTGCGGGTATCTCAAAATCCCTCATCGACCGCCTCTCCCTCACCGAAAGCCGTATCCGCTCAATCGCCGATGCGGTAAGGCAGGTGTGTAATTTGGAGGATCCCGTCGGTCAGGTGCTCGGCGGGTCAGTCCGCCCCAACGGACTCAATATCCGCAAGGTTAGCGTTCCGCTCGGTCTTGTCGGAATAATCTACGAGGCGCGCCCCAATGTTACCGTCGATGCCGCTGCTCTCTGTCTTAAATCGGGTAACGCTTGTCTTCTCCGCGGCGGTAAAGAAGCGATAAACTCAAATATCGCGCTCATTTCCGTTATGCGTAAAGCTGTCGGAGCCGTCGGACTCCCCGAAGACGCTGTTTCCTTCATTACCGACACCTCCCGCAACAGTGCTACTGAAATGATGCGTCTCAGCGGCGTTCTCGACGTACTCATTCCCCGCGGCGGCGCCGGTCTTATCAGTTCCGTAGTGAATAATTCCACCGTTCCCGTCATCGAAACGGGTACCGGTAACTGCCACATCTACATCGACTCCTCCGCCGACATCGACATGGCTGCCAACATTGCTGCTAACGCTAAATGCTCCCGTCCCTCTGTTTGTAACGCTGCAGAGACCTTCCTTGTTCACAAATCCTGCGCAGAGGACTTCTTGAATAAAGTAAAACCCCTGCTCGACAATTACTCCGTGGAGATTTACGGCTGCGATATTACTCAGAGTATACTCGGTAGCTGTGTAATTCCCGCTACCGACGAGGATTTTTCCACAGAATACCTCGATTACAAGGTCGCGATAAAGGTTGTGGACTCCATTGATGAGGCTATCGACCACATCAACAAGTACGGTACCCGCCACAGCGAATGCATCGTTACCCGCGACTACTTTGCCGCAAACTCCTTCTCTCAGCGCGTCGATGCCGCCGCAGTCTACGTCAACGCTTCCACAAGATTTACCGACGGCGGTGAGTTCGGTCTCGGTGCTGAGATCGGTATCTCCACACAAAAGCTGCACGCAAGAGGTCCGATGGGTCTTTCCCATCTCACCACCTATAAATATATCATCTCCGGTGACGGTCAGATACGCTGACTCTCCCAAAAATCTCCACTCGAAAGGATGTTTACTATGTCCGAAGCGACTCCCGCAAAAAAAATCTCCAACAGAAGTATTTCACGCAGAAAATATAAGCTCCTTCCCGCTTTTACCGCTGTTATCCTCGTTTTTTCGGTAATCGGCCTTATTTCTACCATCTCTTTCCTCGTTTCCGCTACCAAATCCCTCATTAGAAACGACAAGGAAAAGGCTATGTTTGAGCGCGAAATATATCCCGTTATGATGTTTGACCCAATCAACTTCAACAGCTACGCTCAGCTCGACGAGGTTACCCTTCTTCAGATGTGTATGTGGTCCGCTCTTATCAATAACCGCGGTAAGTACTCCTACGACGAGTTTATGCTGCTTACCGTTCCCTCCTCCGACATTGACGTTGAAGCCAAAAAGCTGTTCGGCGAAAACGTTACCCTCGTTCATCAGACCTTCTATGATAACGATATTCTTTATCAGTACACCCCCACTTCCTCCACCTACTCAATCCCCATGGCTTATCAGTCTATGCAGTATACTCCCGACATTCAGAAAATCCAGCGCGACGGCAATTTCGTCTACCTCACCGTTGACTACATCCCTCCCTCTACTCTTTGGGATACCGACCTCGCCGGCGACCGCATTTCCTTTACTCCTGAAAAGTCCCGTATCTATGTCCTCAAAAACGTGGACGGCGAGTATATTATTACTGCTGTGTGTGAGTCACTTGAGGACCTCGGTTCCTCTCAAAGCTCCTATCCGGAAGAATCCTTTGATGAATTCGAATCTTCTGAAGATGAATTCTCCGAAAGCTCCGAAAGTCAAGGCTCCGAGGTGTCTGATAGCTCTGATATCTCCTCAGAATCCTCTAATGAATCTTCATCCGAAACCTCTGAAGAATAATTTTCAAAATTTAAGCTCCGGCCTGCTTTTGCAAGTCGGAGCTCCTTTTTTGCTCTTTTTTCGGTATTTTTCTTCAGGTTACTTCTTGATTACCTCAATTCCGCCCATGTACCCTCTGAGCACCTCGGGAATCGTTACACTTCCGTCACCATTCTGGTAGTTTTCGAGTATTGCTGCGGTGGTGCGGCCCACTGCTATTCCCGATCCGTTCAAGGTGTGAACGTACTTTACCTTCTTATCCTCGCCGCGCATTCTTATATTTGCTCTGCGGGCTTGGAAATCTTCGAAGTTGGAGCAGCTCGAAATCTCAACGTATCTTCCGTAAGACGGCATCCATACCTCTATATCATAAGTCTTTGCGCTGGAAAATCCTATATCTCCGCTGCTGAGCGCTACTACTCTGTAAGGCAGTCCCAAAAGCTGAAGTACTCTCTCTGCATCATTTGTAAGCGCCTCAAGCTCCTCGTAGGACTTGTCGGGATCACTAAACTTTACAAGCTCCACCTTATTAAACTGATGCTGACGAATGAGTCCTCTCGTATCCCTTCCTGCGCTTCCCGCCTCCGCTCTGAAGCACGCAGAATATGCACAGTACTTTATCGGAAGCTCATCTGCCGAGAGTATCTCGTCTCTGTGGTAGTTGGTGACCGGTACCTCTGCTGTCGGTATCATATAATATTCGGTTCCCTCAAGTCTGAACATATCCTCCTCAAACTTCGGAAGCTGTCCGGTTCCCGTCATCGACGCTCTGTTCGCCATAAACGGCGGAAATATCTCTGTATATCCGTGTGCTGTATGAGTATTCAGGAAAAAGTTGATTATTGCCCTCTCAAGCTGAGCTCCAAGCCCTTTGTAAAAATGAAATCTTGCTCCCGTTACCTTCGCCGCCCTCTCAGGATCAAGGATTCCAAGTCCCGCACCGATATCCCAGTGCGCTTTCGGCTCAAACTCAAACGCTCTCGGCTCCCCAAACCTTCTTATCTCTACATTTTCCGTGTCGTCTTTTCCTATCGGTACCGTTTCATTCGGTATATTCGGAATTCCGAGCACTAACTCCTTCTGCTTCTGCTCGTACTGTGCCGTTTCCGCGTCGCACGCCTTTACCTCTTCCGCGATCTTTTTCATCTGCTCCATTATCTCGGAAACGTCTTTGCCTTCCTTTTTATATACCGGTATCAGCTTACTTGCTTTGTTCTGCTCCGCTTTGAGATTGTCCGCTCTTGCGCTTACCTCGCGTCTTTTCGCATCTATCGCAAGTATCTCATCTATCACCGCGTCCATATCCTTATTTCTGCTCTTCATCGCCGCCTTAACTCTGTCGGGATCACTTCTTATTACCTTTATGTCTAACATTTTTACTCTCCTCTTTCTTTTGGTCTATGTTCCACGTGAAACTACTTCTTTTTATCTCCAGCCGCCTCTTCTTTTTGTTCCGGCAAGCCTTTCTGCTATATCAACGAGCTCCTCTTTATTGAAAAACTCTATCTCTATCGTTCCTTTTTTACCGTCACCCGTTATCTTCACCTTCCTGCGTAGCTCCTCTCTCATCGCGAGCTCCAGTTCGGTGAAAAATTTATCCTTGTCGGTAAAGCTCTTTACTTTTTCAGGCTTTTTCTCCTTCTTTTTTGCATTAGCAAGTCTTTCTACGTCTCTTACCGTCATCCTGCCCTGCAAAATTCCGTCTACCGCTTGTCTGCGCTGCATTCCCTCTTCGACGGAAAGAAGCGCCCTTGCGTGTCCCGCGGAGATCCTTCCCTCTTCAACATATCCCACGATATCATCTTCAAGCAAAAGTAATCTCAGCATATTTGTTACCGTCGGCCTCGATTTTCCGACTCTTTGTGCTACATCCTCCTGTGAGAGTCCGAAATTTTCGATGAGATTTTTGTATCCCCTCGCTTCTTCTATCGGATTGAGGTTTTCTCTCTGCAAATTCTCAACCAAAGCTATCTCTGCGGCTTCTTTTTCGCTCATTTCTCTTATTATTACCGGAATTTCTTCAAGTCCGGCAATTCTTGCCGCTCTCCATCTTCTCTCGCCGGCTACTATCGTATATCTGCCGTTTGCCGCAGGTCTTACCATTATCGGCTGCAGCACTCCGTGAGTCCTCACAGATTCTGCGAGCTCCTCAATTGCCTTTTCATCAAAAATCTTTCTCGGCTGATCGCCGTCCGGCTCAATTTCCGATATCTTTATCGCCGTAACCTTGTTTTCCTCGGTGGCATTATCTTCAAAAAGCGCATCTAATCCCTTACCGAGTCCGCCAAGCTTTCTGCTCATACCCTCTATCTCCTCTCGTCAGCGTTAATCAATTCTTCCGCAACCGCAAGGTACGCTTTTGCACCCTTTGAGCTGCCGTCGTAGTAAAGCACCGGTTCTCCATAGCTCGGAGCCTCCGAAAGCCGTACATTTCTCGGAATTACCGTCTTAAGCAGCTTTTGCGGGAAGTACTTTTTTATCTCCTCAACCACCTGAAGCGTCAAGTTGAGTCTTGCATCATACATCGTAAGCAGTACTCCCTCAATATCTATATAAGGATTATACATCCTCTTTACCTGCCGTACCGTCGCAATAAGCTGAGATAGTCCCTCAAGAGCGTAATATTCACACTGTATCGGGATCAATACTCCGTCACATGCCGTGAGCGCGTTTAGGGTTATGAGTCCGAGCGAGGGCGGGCAATCGATTATTATATAATCATACTTGTCTTTCATCCTGATTAGTGCTTTTTTCAGCCTCATAACACGGTTTTCCATCTCTATAAGCTCAATTTCGGCTCCTGCGAGATCGATGTTTGAGGGAATGACGTCCACATTTTTGAATTTAGTGGTAACAATAGCCTCTTCGACATCTCCGTTAGCTATCAGCAGGTCGTACGCGGTACTTTTGAGCTTCTTTTTGTTCACTCCGAAGCCGCTCGTGGAG
>CAJGEB010000013.1 GCA_904502045.1 uncultured Oscillospiraceae bacterium | reverse complement strand
GACGAGAAGGTAACCTCAAGCCGTAACTTTGCGAATAAGCTGTGGAACGCAAGCAGATTTATTTTGATGAATCTTCCGGAAGAGATTGATAAGGTCGAGCTTCCTGAGGAAAAGGATATGTTTATTGAGGACAAGTGGATCCTCAGCAAGTTCAATAATCTCGTAAAAGAGGTTACCGAAAATCTTGATAAGTTTGAGCTCGGAATCGCAGTAGCAAAGCTTTACGACTTCATTTGGGGAATTATCTGCGACTGGTACATTGAGCTTACCAAAACCCGCATACAGACCGGCGGCGAAACAGCGCTTACAGCACAAAACGTACTCGTTTACGTAATGAGTAATACCTTGAAGCTCTTGCACCCGTTTATGCCGTTCATTACCGAGGAGATATGGCAGGCGTTACCGCACGAAGGCGAGAGCATAATGGTATCGGAGTGGCCGAAGTACGATGAAAAGTACAGCTTCGAGAAGGAAGAAAAGGACTTTGAGAAGGTAATGAAGGCGATCGAGGCGATAAGAGCTCGCCGCGCAGAGATGAATGTACCGCCCTCTAAGAAAACGAAAATATTCATTGAAACCGAGGAAAAAGATATCTTTGAGAACGGTAAGGCGTACGTAGAAAGACTTGCATTCGCTTCTGAGGTTGAAGTTGCTGATAAATTTGAGGTAGCCGACAGTGTGAATATGGTAACCGACAGCGCGAGAATATTTATTCCCGCAGCGCAGCTCGTCGATTTCAAGAAGGAGCTTGAACGTCTGCAGAAGGAGAAAAAGGAGCTCGAAAAGACCGAGGATATGCTTAAGGGTAAGCTCGGAAACGAGGGATTTTTGGCTAAGGCTCCTGAAAACGTAGTGGCGGCGGAAAAGGAAAAATTAGCGAAAACTGTTGAGCGGCTCTCGAAGGTAAACCAGAGTATTGAAGAAATTGCGCGTCGTGCGGAGTAAAAGGCTCCGCGCAACATCGCGGGAGTGATTTTATGGAAATTATTGCAATAGTTTTAGGAGCAGTCAGCGTGGTCATCAGTGTGATCACGCTGATCGCAGTATTGAAAAATAAAGGTACAAATGCCGATGATAAGATAAGGGATCAGTTTTCTGCTGTGAGAGCGGAGCTTATGTCGGAGCTGCGAGAGGGTAGGCGAGAGAACGCAGATGCGGTGTCGAAGGGACTCAATAATACCATCACTTTGCAGAGTGCGAGTATGCAGAAGATGTCGCAGGAGCTCAACAACTCCCTTGGGGATTTTCGTAAAACGGTAAGCGAGATGTCCGGAGTGATGGAGGGTAAGATGGAAAACCTCAGGAGTTCGATGGATAAAAAGCTTGCCGATATACAGGAAGATAACCAAAAGAAGCTTGATGAGATACGCGGTACCGTAAACGAGAAGCTGCAGAAAACCCTTGATGAAAGGGTAGGGCAGTCGTTTAAGGTAGTAAGCGAGAGATTAGAGCAGGTGTATAAGGGACTCGGTGAGATGCAGACTCTTGCAAGCGGAGTGGATGACTTAAAGAAAACCCTTACCAATGTAAAAACCAAGGGAATATTGGGAGAGATACAGCTTTCAAGAATACTTGATCAGGTGATGGCTCCGTCGCAGTATAGTGAAAATATCGCGACGAAAAAGGGTTCAGGTGACAGAGTAGAGTTTGCGATAAAGCTTCCGGGAAAGAGCGAGGGCGAGGTAGTGTACCTGCCGATAGATTCAAAATTCCCGACCTCTGCGTATAATGCGCTGCTTGATGCTTACGATTCTGCAAATCAGGAGAATATAGACCGTGAGGGTAAAGCGCTTGAGAATATAATCAAATCTTGCGCTAAGGATATCGCGGACAAGTACATAGATCCCCCTGCAACCACGGAGTTTGCGGTAATGTTTTTGCCCACTGAGGGACTTTATGCCGAGGTAGTACGCCGCACGGAGCTTATAGAAACGTTGCAGAGAAAGTACCACATCAATGTCGCGGGACCGACCACGATAACCGCCCTTCTCAACAGCTTACAGATGGGCTTCAGAACGATAGCTATCGAGAAGAGGTCCGCTGAGGTGTGGAATATTCTTTCTGCGGTAAAAACGGAGTTCGGCAGCTTTGAAGAGGTGCTTTCCAAGGCGCAGAAGCATATAGAGCTTGTGGGTAAGGATATTGACCTTTTGGTCGGAACCCGTACAAGAAAGATAATACGCAGCTTAAAGGGCGTAGAGGAGATGCCGGAGCTTGAAGCTAAGAGCATGATTGACGGAACGGCAGATGAAGTTGAAATTGTGGGTGAAATATAGTAGGGAGTGAAGAGCGATGCTGCTGATATATAATAGAGAAACGAATCCTGCTTACAATCTTGCGGCAGAGGAGTATGTCCTCACAGAGAAGTGCGAGGATATAGTAATGCTGTGGAGAAACTCGGATTCGGTAATAATCGGGTGCAACCAGAATGCTATCGAGGAAATGAACCTTGATTACATAAAGGAAAACGATATAACGGTGATAAGGCGGCTTACGGGCGGCGGAGCGGTATTTCACGACCTTGGAAATGTAAATTTCACATTTATAAAAAGTAACGATGAGAAGCTGTTCAACGATTACAGCGGATTTACTGCGCCGGTAAGAGAGTACCTTGAAAGTCTTGGAGTGAAGTGTGAGCTTTCGGGCAGGAATGACATTACGATAGAGGGCGCGAAGATATCGGGTAATGCCCAGACGGTAAAGCACGGCAGGATAATGCATCACGGAACGTTGCTGTTTTCATCGAATATGGGTAAGCTTTCGGGTGCGCTTAAGGTGCGGGAGATAAAGGCGGAGAGCAGGGGGATAAAATCCTATCGCTCAAGAGTAACGAATATTTCGGAGCATCTGTCTGAGAAGATGGGAGTAGAGGACTTTTTAGAGGGACTTTACGAATGGTTTTCTAAAAATGTTCCCGATGCCGAAAGGTACGAGTTTTCAGAAGAGGACCGTAGGGCGATAGAGCGTCTTGTGGATGAGAAGTACGGATTGTGGGAGTGGAATTTCGGAAATTCCCCCAAATACAATTACCGCAATATGAAAAAGTACCCCTTCGGAGTGGTTGAAATATATATTGAAACAGAAAATGCCACGGTAACGGGAATTAATATAAAAGGTGACTTTTTCGGAGTAAGGGATATTTGTGAATTAGAAAACGGATTGGTAGGTACGGCGCACAGCTATGAAAAGATACTCGAAAAAGCGAGGGAGCTGTGTGTTGGCAGTTATATCAGCGGAATGACCGAAGAGGAATTTGCAAGACTTGCCACGGAGCAGTGATCTTTGTAAGCGGAAGGGATGAGATGATGTCGGTAGTGGTACTGTGGGCGAGTCCCAACAGAGAAGGACTGACGGCTGAGTGCAAGAATGCCGCAATAAAGGGGATTAAAGAGTCCGGATTTGCGGCTGAGGATATACAGCTCAACAACCTGAATATTGAAAGGTGCAGGGTATGCGGTAACGGATTCGGGGAGTGCCTTTCCAAAGGACACTGTGCGATAAATGATGCCTTTGACGGCCTTTATAATAAAATAATAAAGGCGCAGGGACTTGTTATTGTGAGTCCGGTGTACTGGGGAGATATGTCCGAAAATCTGAAAAGCTTTTTGGACAGGCTCCGCAGATGCGATTTCAGCGCAAATCACTATCTTAATAAAAAGCCGTGTGAGATAATCGCGGCGGCAGGCGGAAGCGGCGACGGAGCTGTAAGATGCCTTGGACTTATGGAGGATACACTTAAAAATATGGGAGTATCTGTTGTCGAGAGACTGCCCGTGACACAGTTTTCGAGGAAATATATGATGCAGGCGATAGAGGCATCGGCTCGTGAGCTTTGTGCGCGTATTGGGGAATAGGTTATGACGGGGCTTGGAGCAGGTTTAATATACGTCGCGGCGGTGAATATTATCGCGTTTGTAATGTTCGGAGCCGATAAGAGTAAGGCGCGGCGCAGAAAGCGAAGGATAAGAGAAAGGAGCCTTTTTCTTGTAAGTCTTGCGGGTGGAGCGGTCGGTGCTTTTCTGGGAATGAAAATTTTTAAGCATAAAACAAAGCACAAAAGTTTTACTTTTGGTATACCGGCTATTCTTATTTTGCAGGTGATAATTTTTGCGGTACTATATCAATATGGAATAATAGAGCAGATGAATAAAATCATATTAACGTGATTTTTGCAAAGAAAAAGACAGAGATTTTAATTTCTCTGTCTTTTTTGATGTGCGGCTCGATATATTTGCCGAACGGCAAATTCGCGATTTTAAAAAATCGCGAGCGCGAAGCGCATATCGAGCCGCTGCCGGTAATATACCGAAATCACCGCATTAATTAAAGTGACTTAAAGGCTTGCACTATCTTTTCATAGAGCTCGACTATTGCAAATTTAACTTTATATTTAGGTTTTTTAACGAGTATTTCAGAGGAGTCGCCGAAATATTCATTAATATTTACATTTTCCTGAGAAGCGGGTAAGCAGAGAGGCGGGAACATTACACACCACCAGTTTCTGCCGCTTCCGGAACCGATAATTATGCGGAGAGCATCGTATTCACCGGCGGGCATCGTGAAGGAACCGTAATCTTTTGTGTCAAAATACATCGTACAAAGCTCGGCTCCGACGGTGTACTCGTACCCGTTAGAGCGCACTACCTCTTGAGCCTCGGCAATTATCTCTGAGAGGTTACCTTTGATAATATCCTCTGCCTGCGACTTATCTAAAGCAGAGTCGGCTGCGGAGAAATTATCAATAATGGCGTCGCGGACTATGAGTTTGAGCTCCTGGTCGGCAGCCGAATCGGAATTTGCTATAACGTGAAGTCTGATGGTATTTTCGCGTATCTCTGAGCATTTAAAATAAAAATCAGACATATTTTCGATAAACAGAGCAAAAACTAAAGTCAGAGCAGCGATAACAGCAAGCTTGCAGGTATTTTTTTTCATATGTAATCCCGTCCTTAATCTCGAATGTTTACATCGGGATTATTGACGGGATAAAAAGGTGTTATTCAGATTATAAAAAATTAATATTCTTCGGCTCCGCAGTTGATGGGACGCAGAACGAAAACATCTCCCATATTCTCAAGCTCGCGTGCCGCGGACTTTGCATCGGATTTTGACTCAAAGATTCCGAAAACAGCGGTACCGCTTCCGGTCATAGCGGCACCTAAAGCGCCGTTTTCAATGAGCATATTTTTGATTTCAGCGGTCTTTTCGGGGAAAACTACCTCTTCAAACACATTTCCAACCGAAGCACCTATATTTTCGAGGTCGCCTGCAACTATCGCAGCAACCATACTGTCGTTATCGGGACGCGCAATGACGGTATCCGAAGCTTCAAGCTCATCATATAAACAGAAAGCATCTTTTGTGGACATTCCGAAATCGGGTTTTACTACAACGAAGAAGCACTCACAGAGGGGGGTAAGGGGAGTGATTATCTCACCGATTCCCTCGGTGAAAGCGGTGGACCCGATAATGCAAAAAGGAACGTCTGCACCGATCTGCACACCGATTTCGCAAAGTTGCTCGGTAGTAAGAGCGGTACCACAGAGTTCATTGAGTCCGACCAAAACTCCGGCCGCATCGGAAGAGGCTCCGCCGAGACCTGCCTGCGAAGGAATATTCTTCTCTATAACGATGTCGCATCCGCAAACGTCGGTATCTACCGTTTCAAAGAATTTTTTTGCGGCACGGTAAGCGGTGTTGTCATTACCGGCGGGAATTTCATCGCCCTCGGCATACACATTAACCTTATTATCCGAATTTACGGAAATTTTGATCTGGTCATACAGATTCACCGCCTGCATAACCATCTGCATATAATGATAACCGTCGCTTCTTTTGCCTTCGATATTCAAGGTAAGATTAAGCTTTGCGGGAGCTTTAATCCGTATACTGTCCAAAAACACTGCACCTCTACAATTTAAAAATTGAAAATCTTTTTACATAAATTGCCCTGACCGGACACATTTCCTGACAACAAAAACACTTTATGCAACTATCATAACTGATATTGGCCTGTTTGTCTACTATTTTAATCGTTTTTGCGGGACAAGTTTCAGCACATCTTCCGCAACCGATACAAATTTTGCGCTCCACTGCGGGTTTGGGAGTAAAGAGCTTTGTTTTGAGATAACGCCAAGGCTTGCGGAATATCTTGGGAGCCTTACTGTCAAATCCGATGTCGCAGGTTTCGGGCTTTTTGAAGGAGTATTTTCCTATCATTTCGCTTCCATCACCGACGAGCTCCACATCAGAGAGGGCTTGGGGAGCCAGTCCGCGTTCGATTTCGCATTTAACGATCGGAGTTTCCTCAACAGTAAAGCCGGCGAGGTCCACAAGCGTTCTGTCGAGCGCGTAAATGTCAGCGGAGGCGAGGGTAAGTCCCGTATAGATGGGAGTTCCGCCCGAAGGACCCTCTCCTTCCATCGAATATACCGCATCCACAAAAGTAAAAGCGGGTTTTACGCAACGGGCGAGGTCCACCAGCATATTGCAAAAATCGTCTTGATTTTGGAAACGGAAATGGAATTCAGGCTTTGCAAGACCGGGAATGGTTCCGAAAAGATTCTTGACCGAACCCGAAAGACCTGTGAGGGAATGAGTTTTGAGCTTGCAAATATTTATGACGAGGTCGGCGGATGCAATCGGAGATAAAATTTCAAACTCGTGCATCAGCTTGCCGTCAGGAACCGCCTTTACCGCAGAGGATATATCAAAATTGAGAGATACGCCCTCTATATCCGTGAGGGAGTCGTATCCCGACGCGGAATACACACTGCTGAGTCTTGTTTTATTATAAAGTCCGCCGGGACTTTCGGCAATTACTATTTCTCCTGCGCCGAGCGATTTTAATTTCAAAATTACCTCTCTTACAAGCTCAGCCCTTGTGATTATAGCGTCCTCGGGGTTGCTTTTGAGCAACAGATTCGGTTTTATGACTATTTTTGCTCCGGGGACTATAAACTTATCGAGTCCGAGGAGCTCAAAGTGATTTTCAACTGCTTTTTTCAAAGTGTCGGAGCTGTAATCCGAAGTTTTTATAACCGAAACCTTGCTCATTTAATCGCCCTACTTTCTTAAATATTTAAAAAACGGGTAGGATAACATACCCGTTTAATGCTGTGCTTAAGCTTTGAGTTCGAGTAAAAACTCCTCGATTCTCTTCATTGCTTCGACGATATTTTCCATTTTATTAGAATAAGACATACGAACGAAGCCTTCACCGCAGTCGCCGAAAGCGGTGCCGGGAACCACCGATACTTTTTTGGAGATAAGCAAGCGCTCGCAGAATTCCTCGGAGGAAAGACCGGTAAATCTTATATCGGGGAACACGTAGAAAGCTCCTTCGGGATCAAAGCAGCGCAGTCCCATACGGTTGAGCTCTCTGACTATGTATTGTCTGCGTTTATCATACTCAGCGATCATACTCTGAGAATCGTCGTCGCAATCTCTGAGCGCGACGAGAGCACCGTACTGAGCAGCAGACGGCGGACACATTACCGCGTATTGATGTATCTTCATCATTTCTTTTGTAATGGGTACCGGCGCGCAGGAATAACCGATTCTCCAGCCTGTCATAGCAAACGCCTTGGAAAATCCGCTTACGAATATGGTGCGCTCTCTCATACCCTCAATCTCAGCAAAAGAAACGTGCTTATATCCGTAGGTAAGCTCGGCGTATATTTCATCGGTAATTACGATTATATTTGTATCGCGCAAAACCGCAGCAATTTCCTCAAGATGTTCGCGCTTCATAATTGCTCCGGTGGGATTGCTGGGGAAGGACATAATAAGAGCCTTGGTCTTATCGGTGATCTTCTCCTTGAGGGACTTCGCTGTAAGGCGGAATTTGTCCTCAGCCTTAGTAACGAGAGAAACGGGAACTGCTCCGCAAAGCTGAATGGTGGGAGCGTAGGAAACGAAGCAGGGTTCGACTACGAGCACCTCATCTCCGGGTTCAAGAATTGCTCGGAATGCGATATCTATCGCCTCGGATGCACCGATGGTAACTATCATTTCCTCATTTTTATAATGTATATTATATTTTTCGCTCAAATATCTTGAAATCTCGCGTTTCAAAGGAGCAATACCGGTATTGGCGCTGTAAGAGGTCTTGCCCTCGTTTATAGATGCTATTGCAGCATCGCAAATTCTTTTGGGAGTAACAAATCCGGGCTCACCGAGTCCGAGGGAAACGACTCCTTCCATCTCCTCTGCAAGATCAAAAAACCGACGAATTCCCGACGGCTTTATTGACACGACGTTTTTAGATAAGATTTTATTATAATCAAACATTGGTTGCCCTCCGCAAAAATCATACGAGAAATATTATATAACAGATACATCAAAAAGTAAAATACGCAGAATCAAGAGTGTTTTTGCAAATTTACCGCTTTTTATAAAAAGTAACACTAATAAGAAAAATCAGATGATACGCAGGAGATGGGGCTCCCTTTTTTTGAAGAAGGTAAAGTACTTATAGCCGATAGAGAGCATATATTCCATAACGTCCTCGATACCCTTACCGACGTCTTCGGCAAAATGCGAGTCGGAACCTATCGTTACAAGCTCGCCGCCGTGTTCCTTGAAGCGTTTGAGGATGGGGAAGGGCGGCAGAGTAACACCGATACGCTGTCTGAGTCCCGAGGAGTTTATTTCAAGCGCCTTACCGTTTTGAGCAAGGAGCTTCAGTATCTCATCTATCTGCTCGTAGTGGTGGTCGAGATTTACAGTTTTTTTATGAAGTCCCATCATATATCTCAGAGGATACGTGAGGTGCGCAAGGCTATCAAGACCGTTCCATTTTACTGTTTTATAGACAAGTCCGAGATAAGAAGAAAACACTATATCTATCTGCTCTTCGCCGTAATGAGAGTAGTCGTTGAAGGCGAAGTCGAGCTGCTTTACAAGGTTGTGTACGGAGCACAGGATAAAGTCAAAATCATAGGTTGAGAGAAGGTCGTTAGTCTGTGCGAGGTCCTCAAGGGGCTGTCCGAGTTCTATTCCCGCAGATACTACAAGATGTTTTCCGAATACCGCGCGTGCCTTATTTGCTTCAAAATTGGACTGCTTTATACGCACGTCGTAATTATCCTTGAAAAAGGACTGTATCTCACAATGGTCGGTTATTGCAATTCCGGAAAGTCCGCGAGCAACGGCGTGTTCACAGAGCATCATCGCGCTGTGGTTACCGTCGGGAGAATTATCGGTATGTGTGTGGCTGTCAAATATATTGGAAAACATAAAAATACCTCGTATTACGCGTGTTAAAAAATAAACAACGAATGTACATTCTAAATTATCATACCACATTTTAGGGAAAAATAAAATACCGAATTGAAAATTTTCACATTATTTTTATTGATAACACCGCGGTTCCTATTCTTCAGTACCTATATCAGTGAGGATACCTTTAACCTCACCCAGCGGCATGGCAAAGCGCTGGCTCAGGTATCTTGTAGCGGCACCGAGTTCGCCGTGGGGTCCGCCGAGTTGGCTGACGATAACCTTTGCGAGTGCGGGAGAGGGATTTTTTATATTAACAGGGTATTGTAATTTTTTCTCGTATATCCACATATATTAGTCCTCCATATTTTCCCAAGGCCACGGGTTATTGGTCCAAGAGCTCCAGTCGCCGTTACCTGAGTAATCGAGAGGAGTAAGGGGTCCGTAGGTCGATACATATTCGTTGTAGGCTTGTTCACGCATTGCTTTGTGCTTTAAAAAGTAGTCAAGAGCCTCTTTGTTGTGGGGATGGGTATCAAGAAAAAGGTTTGCCTCTTTAAGCGCAAAGTCGCATATTTGTATTCTGTTGAGAAGAGAAGTTTTTTTACTCATCATAAGTGCTCCCTTCCGATATAAGGAAGATCCAGCTCTTCGAAGATGGTACCGCGCTTTAAAGCAGTCTGCGGATCGTACAGCTTTCTCCACTTCTGAAAGGGAACGTACGCCATCGCGAGAGGCAGGTCATCTACACAATCAAAATTTATGTGATTATTGTTTTCGATCACGATTTTTTCTCCTTAAAGTTATTTGGCTCATAGCCAATATCAGTATATGAAAAAAATTTACGGGTTGTTAGTGAAGTGATGCAAGAAAAAATTGACTTTGCGGTAGGAAAGATTTATAATATTAACATAGATAAATGCTTAAGGAGAAGTTGAAATGCCTGTAGTAAATTATGAACAGTACAAAAAAATGCTTGAGAATGCGAGAAAGGGCGGATATGCATATCCCGCTTTTAACGTATCCTCAATGGAGACCGCTAATGCGGTTTTAAACGGACTTGCTGAGGCGAAATCCGACGGAATAATCCAAGTATCCACCGGCGGCGGAGCTCATGCTTCCGGAGCTGCGGTAGCAGACAGCGTTATCGGTGCGATATCCCTTGCAAATCACGTTCATCTGTTGGCAGAGAAGTACAATATTTTTGTAGCACTGCACACCGACCACTGCAACAGTAAGAAGGTGGACAGCTTTTTGATTCCGCTGATTGAGGAAACTGAGAGAAGACGCGCTCGCGGCGAGAAGAATCTCTTTAACAGCCACATGTTTGACGGAGCTGATATTCCGCTTGGCGAAAATGTAAAGATAGCAAAACAGCTTCTTGAGAGATGTGCAAAAAATGAGATAATCTTAGAGGTTGAGGTTGGAGTAGTAGGCGGAGAAGAAGACGGAGTAAACAACGAGGACACTCCGAACGATAAGCTCTACACCACTCCCGAGGATATGCTGACTGTATATGAAGCACTCAGTGATTTGCCCAATTCGGTATTTACACTTGCGGCTACATTCGGAAACGTTCACGGAGTATATAAGCCCGGAAACGTAAAGCTCAATCCGAAGATCCTTCGTGACGGACAGGCGGCGCTTAAGGCTAAGTACGGCGACGATAAGGGGTTCTACTTCGTATTCCACGGCGGATCCGGTTCTGAGAAGTGGGAGATCGAGGAAACTCTCGGCTACGGCGTAATAAAGATGAATATAGACACCGATACTCAGTACGCATTCACCCGTCCGATAGTTGAGCATATGTTTACCAATTATGCGGGAGTACTCAAGGTGGACGGCGAGGTTGGCAACAAAAAGACCTACGACCCTCGTTCCTATCTCAAATCTGCTGAAAAGGGAATGGCTGCAAGAGTAGTTGAGGCTGCAAACGACCTGAAATCCGCAGGCAAGACTATGTTCGGTAAATGAGAAAAAACAAAGAGGTGAGCTTGCCGGCTCATCTCTTTTTGTTTTGATAAAAAATATTCCCCCTGCCCGTGAGGACAAGGGGAATTTGTTTTGGATTATTCGACGTCGTAAAGCTTGGAGAGCTTGAGTAAGTGATTATACTTATCAGCAGCGGTCTTTTCAGCTTTAGCGAACAGCTCGTCTGCTCTATCCGGGAAGGCTCTGGTGAGGGAGCTGTAACGAACTTCGTTTGCGATGAAGTCCTTGTAACTCGCGGTAGGAGCCTTAGAATCGAGCTGGAAGGGATTCTTTCCTTCAGAGGTAAGACGAGGATCGAAGCGGAAAGTATGCCAGTATCCGGAAGCAACGGCGTTCTTGATCTCGGTCTGAGCACCGGAGAGTCCGCCCTTGATTCCGTGGTTGATACAAGGAGCGTAAGCGATGATGATGGAAGGTCCGTGGTAAGCCTCAGCCTCAGCAAAAGCCTTAATGCACTGATTGTAATCAGCACCCATAGCTACCTGAGCAACGTATACGTAACCGTAGCTCATAGCGATAGCAGCGAGGTCCTTCTTCTTGACTTCCTTACCGGAAGCAGCGAACTGAGCAACAGCGCCGGTAGGAGTGGACTTAGAGGACTGACCGCCGGTGTTGGAGTAAACCTCGGTATCGAATACGAGAATGTTTACGTCCTCGCCGGAAGCGATAACGTGGTCAAGACCGCCGAATCCGATATCGTAAGCCCAACCGTCACCGCCGAGAATCCAAACGGACTTCTTGGCAAGGAAATCCTTGTTATTGAGGATGTACGCCTTGTCTTCGCCGGTGCAGGAGCAAGCTTCAAGAGCAGCAACGAGAGCATCGGTAGCAGGACCGTTTGCATTTCCGTCCTCAGCAGTATCGAGGTAATTCTTGATAGCAGCCTTTACGTCTTCGTTGGAAGCGGTTTCGTACATCTTGTTAAGGCGTTCGATGAGAGCGCTTCTGAGAGCGTTCTGTGCAAGGAACATACCGTAACCGTACTCAGCGTTATCCTCAAACAGAGAGTTTGCCCAAGCCGGACCCTTACCCTGCTTATTTACGGTGTAAGGAGTAGAAGGAGCGGAGCCTGCCCAGATGGAAGAACATCCGGTAGCGTTGGCAATGTACATTCTGTCACCGAAGAGCTGTGTTACGAGCTTAGCGTAAGGAGTTTCACCGCATCCTGCACAAGCTCCGGAGAACTCGAGGAGGGGCTGGTTGAACTGGCTGCCCTTTACGGTGTTAGCCTTAAACTTCTCAGCGACTTCGGGTTTCTTATCTAAGCTCTCGGCGTAAGCAAATACATTCTGCTGCTCAAGCTGAGAATCGAGATTTTCCATAGTAAGAGCCTTAGCGCCCTTCTTGCCGGGACATACGTTTACGCAGGAGCCGCAACCGGTGCAATCCAGCGGTGTAACGCTCATAACGAACTTGTAGCCGGGCATACCGGTCATATCTGCAGATTTTGTTCCTGCAGGAGCATTAGCAAGCTCTTCGGCAGTCATAGCAACGGGTCTGATTACTGCGTGCGGACATACGTAAGAGCAGAAGTTACACTGGATGCAGTTTTCGGGGATCCAAGAGGGAACATCAACTGCAATACCGCGCTTTTCGTAAGCAGCGGAGCCCTGCGGGAAGGTACCGTCCTCGCGATCGGTGAAGGTGGATACGGGGAGGGAATCTCCGCGCTGAGCGTTAACGGGAATAAGAATATCGTTAACGAAATCAACGAGCTCCTTGCGGTTACCCTCAGCTACTACCTCGGGCATCTCGCCTTCAGCATTAGCCCAAGAAGCAGGGTAGTTAACTTCCTTGATGTCGGTGATACCGCGATCGATAGCGCTGTGGTTCATAGCAACGATCTTTTCACCCTTCTTACCGTAAGAGGCAGTAGCGGCATCCTTCATATATTTAACAGCGTCATCTGCGGGGATGATATTAGCGAGCTTAAAGAAAGCAGCCTGGAGGATAGTATTTACACGACCGCCGAGTCCGAGTTCTCTTGCGATAGAAACACCGTCGATGGTGTAGAACTTAATATCATTCTGAGCAATAAATCTCTTGACGTTTGCAGGAACCTTCTCTTCGATCTCGTTCATATCCCATCCGCAGTTGAGGAGGAAGGTTCCGCCCTTTTTGATATCCTGAACCATATCGTACTTGGATATGTAAGAGGGATTGTGGCAAGCTACGAAGTCAGCCTTATTTACAAGGTAGGTGGACTTGATGGGGGAATGTCCGAAACGGAGGTGAGATACGGTTACACCGCCGGACTTCTTGGAGTCGTAGGAGAAGTAAGCCTGAGCGAACATATCGGTATGGTCGCCGATGATCTTGATGGAGTTTTTGTTAGCACCTACGGTACCGTCTGCACCGAGTCCCCAGAACTTACAGCTTGTAACGCCGCTGGGAGTGGTATCAACAGCTTCGCCGACCTCAAGGGAGAGGTTGGTAACGTCGTCGTTGATTCCGAGGGTGAAGCGGGATTTTGCGCTGCAGGGGCAAGCGGTCATATTATCGTAAACAGCGATGATCTGAGCAGGAGTGGTATCCTTGGAGCCCAAACCGTAACGTCCGCCGTATACGGGGATGGAATCGAATTTGCTGCCCTTAAGAGCTGCAACAACGTCGAGCCACAGGGGTTCGCCGAGAGCTCCGGGCTCTTTGGTTCTGTCAAGAACGGTGATCTTCTTAACGGAATCGGGAATAGCAGCGATGAGTCTGTCAGCGCTGAAGGGACGGTACAAGCGAACCTTGATAAGTCCGGTCTTTTTACCGCTTGCGTTGAGGTAATCAATGGTTTCTTCGATGGTATCGCAAACGGAGCCCATAGCAATGATTACGTTCTCAGCATCCGGAGCACCGTAGTAGTTGAAGAGACCGTAGTTGGTTCCTATCTTAGCGTTGATCTTATTCATGTACTCCTCTACGATTTCGGGAAGAGCGTTGTAGTACTTGTTGCAAGCCTCTCTTGCCTGGAAGAAGATGTCGGGGTTCTGAGCTGTACCTCTGAGAACAGGGTGATCGGGGTTGAGGGAACGTGCTCTGTATTCAGCAACAGCGTCCATATCAACCATTTCAGCCAAAT
>CAJGEB010000012.1 GCA_904502045.1 uncultured Oscillospiraceae bacterium | reverse complement strand
ATTTTTTTCATAAACATTCTCCTTTAAAATTATTCGTGTACGTGTTCAAGACCGCCGCTCAGCATCATTTTTACATGCTCGTCGGCGATGGAATAGTAAACGGTTTTGCCCTCTTTGCGAAATTTTACAAGGTTCGCATTTCTGAGCGCTGCAAGCTGGTGAGATACTGCGGAAACAGTCATTCCGAGTACCTCGGCGATACAGCAGACACACAGCTCTTTTTCGTCAAGAGCGCAAAGTATCATAACTCTTGTGGAGTCCCCCAGAGCCTTAAAAAAAGATGCTACCTCAAGAGCTGTGTTGCGTGAAGGCATATTTTTCAGTGTATGTTCCGCTGAAAAGGTATGCTCTTGATGGTTTTCGCATAAAAAGTCTGAATTTTTATATTTTTCCATAGACTAACCTCTCTGTTGAATAGTTGAGCGATTGCTCAAGCATTATTATATTTGAATAACCGCTCAAGTGTCAATAGATATTTATAAAAATAAGAACGATTTTTAAAAATTAAAATCAGAGGAGCCAAAATGGAAAGCAGAGAGCTTTCACAAGGTGAAAATTGTTGACATAAAGACGGATTTGTTATAGTATATAAGGTAAGGTAAATACTTGAAAAACGGAGGTTTCGGTATGATGGATGTTATATTGAAAAGACGAAGTGTGAGGAAGTATAGACCGGATAAGATTGATGAAGAGGTAGTTAGGGAGATTTTAAAAGCGGGATTTTGCGCTCCGTCGGCGAGGAACCTCAGACCGTGGAGATTTGTTGTTGTAGACGACAGAGAAAAGCTTGATAAAATTGCAGTCGGATGTCCGAACGCAGCGATGCTGAAAAGTGCTCCTGCCGCGGTGATAGTGTGCGGGAATATTGACGAGTCGCCGGACTATTGGGCGGACGATTGTGCTGCGGCTACTCAGAATATACTTCTTGCGGCAACGTATTTTGAGCTGGGAAGCTGCTGGTGTGCGGCGTACCCGAAGAGTGCAAGAATGGAGCCGCTTTGCGAAATACTCTCGCTTCCGCAAAATATAAAGCCGTACAGTATAGTTGCGATGGGTAAAGCGGACGAGGAAAGAGCTGCAACGGATAGATTTGAGGAGAGCAAAGTAAAAAGAAACGGATGGTAAAAAATGCTCGGTGCAAGGATTGGTACTGAAGTGAATAAAATGTCGAATCGGACGGCCGTTTTCGGAATAAAAAAAGCGGCGGTCTGTTTGGTGCGCTTTTTTGTTGCGGTATTGGCGGGAGCGGTGTTGGTAGTTTCTTCGGGATGCTCCGGAATTAGCCTTGATATTGAAGACCTGATGAAGCCGCCCGCACTTACAGAGCGTCAGAAAGCGATACAGAGTGCGCTGGAAAAGGCGATAGGAAGCAACGATTACCAGCTCAAAAGACCGAAGCTTGGCGAGGAACGCTCAGCATTTGTATTTGCGGATATAAATGCGGATGGAGTTGAAGAGGTACTGCTTTTTTACAGTACAGATGAAAGCGAAGAGGCACAGCTGAATATTCTTCAAAGTAACGGTGACAAGTGGATATCCACTTACAATGTTTCGGGAGCCGCTAACGATGTAGCATCAATAAATTTTGCAAAGCTTGTAAACGGCAGCGAAACTAATATAATAATCGGATGGTATAATACGAATTTGAATGTAAAAACGCTTGAGGCGTACAGATACTCAGATAGTTCGCTTGAGAAGATATTTGCGATGGAATATGACGAGATGTCGATAGTTGACGTTACGGGTGAAGGAATTGAAGATATTCTTCTGCTGTCGGAGGACGGCAGGGTGATTTTAGTATCTGAGCTTAACGGACAGCTGCTCAAATTCGGAGAGGTAAATCTTGGGAGCGAAGTTGACGAGTATCTTAAGCTGACGGAGGGAAAGCTTGAAATTAACAAGAAAGCGCTGTTTATAGATTACAGATTACCTTCAGGAGAGATAAGCTCGGAGGTGGTGTACTATTCCCAGCAGAAGCTGTCTACCTTGTTGGGAACGATGGGTGCGCAGCTGCCCAAGAGAGAGGAAGGGTATTGCGAGGATATAAACGGGGACGGAATAACCGAAATACCCTACCAGAAGCTTTTGCCGGGATATTCGTCGGGGGACGAGGTAAGGATGTATATTACCGAGTATATGCGTGCCTATGAGGACGGACTTGTATCTGTACTTGCTGTTTTGCGTGATAAAGAGGAGCGGTTTATATTTAAACTGCCGCAGATATGGAAAAATAATATTACGGTAATCGTTGAGTCGGAAAACAGTGAGTGGAGCGTTAAGGAATATATAGATAGGCGCGCTGGCGAAGAATTATTGAGGATAAAAGTAATGCGCAAAGGGGCCTATAAGGATGTTTTCGAGGACAATTACCGGCTGATAGGTGAGGGAAGCGGGTATGAGTATTATATGTTCACGCCTGAAAATACCAGTAGTATAGCAGTAAGCTTTGAGGAATGTAAAAACAATTTTGTGATATTAAAGTGATAACGGACGGAGGTAATAAAATGAGAAAAGTTCTTGTAGTTGAGGATGAAACCGATATTCGCGACTTTATAGTTATCAACTTGAAGAGAGGCGGATACGATGTTACCGATGTAGACTGCGGTGAAAAAGCTCTGGAGGTATATGAAAGCTCCGGCGGAGATTTTGACATAGTACTGCTTGACGTAATGATGCCGGGAATAGACGGCTTTACCGTTTGCAGAAGAATAAGAGAGAAAAGCGACACGGTGGGAATAATAATGCTCTCAGCGAAAACGCAGGAGATGGACAAGGTGACCGGACTTATGCTCGGAGCAGATGACTATGTACCGAAGCCGTTCAGTCCGTCTGAGCTTGTGGCAAGAGTTGACGCGATACACAGAAGAGTAGCTGCGGCGAGCAGTATGAAGAACAAGAGCGAGGATCTTGTGTCGGG
The DNA here is from genome assembly GCA_904502045.1 of uncultured Oscillospiraceae bacterium. Lineage (GTDB taxonomy): Bacteria > Bacillota > Clostridia > Oscillospirales > Ruminococcaceae > RGIG8367. The sequence continues at coordinate 11,765 of CAJGEB010000012.1, read as the reverse complement.
ACCGTTTACCCTTCATATAAAGAGCAGGACCCTTACGAAAAACGGTGAGAATGTTGATCTGACGCAGGTGGAGTTTCAGCTGATGGAGCTGTTTATGAAAAATCCGAACATTGCGATGACAAGACTTGAGATACTTTCAAAGGTATGGGGCGAGAATTTTTACGGCGACGAAAAGCTTGTGGATGTAAATATAAGACGCCTCAGAATGAAGATAGAAAGCGACGCATCCTCGCCGGAGTATCTGCTTACGATATGGGGATACGGATATAAGTGGAGCGAGTAAGCTGAGCGAAAAAAATAAGGAAAGAAGGAGTAGGTATGGCGGTAAAAAAGATAACGAAGCGCTGGCTGTTAAACAGTATGGGCGCTATAATCGTCGTACTTATAATTCTTGAGATAGGAATAAGTGTAGGAATAAAAAATTATTACTACAACAGCGTAAAACAAATTTTGACGTCAAGGCTTAATGTAATCTCCGAGCTCGCAGAGGACTATTACGAGGACGATGCGGGGCTGTACGATATCAATATAAAGAGAATGGTCGAGGATTTTGAATACCGTTCGGAGATGGAGCTGATGGCGGTTAACGCTGAGGGGAAAGCGATAGTAGCATCGAGCGGATTTTTACCCGAAAATGAGAGCGAAATGCCGGACTATATCGCAGCGTTGGAATCTCAAAGCGGATATGGAGAATATTGGGGAGAGGAAAACGGAGAAAAGGTACTCGCGGTGACAAAAATACTGCAAAGCGGCGGAGAATATACTGCAGTAAGAGCGATAGTTTCGATAAATATGATCGACAGGCAGATAGTTACGATAATACTTGCGGCGGCGGTCGTTGAGATAGCGATAATATTATTCGTTTTGTTTTCGAGCTCCTATTTTATAAATTCGATAGTAATTCCGATAGGTGCGGTAGGTGACAGCGCGAGGAAGATAGCGCAGGGAGATTTTGATACCCGTATCAAAAAGAGAAATGACGACGAGCTGGGAGAGCTGTGTGATACGATAAATTATATGGCGGGGGAGCTTGAGGCTACCGAGAAGATGAAAAATGAGTTTATTTCATCTGTATCGCATGAGCTGCGTACTCCGTTGACGGCAATCAAGGGTTGGAGCGAAACGGTAATGGATACCGAAGACGAGGAAACCCGTAAGCGCGGAATGAGGGTAATCATCAGCGAAACGGAGAGGTTATCGCTTATGGTTGAGGAGCTGCTTGATTTTTCAAGGATACAAAGCGGCAGAATGAAGATGATAATGGATAAGATGGATATAGCGGCTGAGGTAGAAGAGGCGGCTATGATGTATACCGAGAAGGCAAGGCGCGAGGGCGTGGAGCTGATTTGTGAAGTTACAGACGAAGCGTTTGTAGTGTACGGCGACAAAAACAGATTAAGACAGGTGTTTGTAAATATAATAGATAATGCGATAAAATATTCCGATAGCGGCGGCAGGGTAAGGATAAGAATGAAAGCGGCAGGCGGAGCAGTCAGAATAGAGGTTGCTGACAGCGGAATAGGTATAAGTGCAGAGGATCTTCCGAACGTAAAGAGGAAGTTTTATAAGGGAATGTCCACAAGACGCGGCTCGGGAATCGGACTTGCGGTTGCCGATGAGATAATTACACGCCACGGCGGAAGCTTAGATATAAGCAGTATAAAAGGAGCCGGAACTACCGTTACAATAACATTACCGCTAATGAACAGAAACACTGAAAAGAAGATAGGAAAGGAAATGAATCAATAAAATGGCGGAAAAGTGCGCAATTAAGAAAACGATGATAGGCGGTCAGGCTCTGATTGAAGGAGTTATGATGAAGGGACCAAAAAAAACTGCGATGGCAGTAAGGTTACCGGACGGAAGTATAGATATAGAGTCGTGGGATAATAAGGTGGGGAATAAGAAGATAAATAAAATTCCCATAATAAGAGGAGTCGTCAATTTTGTGCAGACTCTTATACTCGGCTATAAAACGCTGATGAAATCGGCAGAGAAGGCGGGAATAGAGGAAGAGGAACCGTCCAAATTTGACAAGTGGCTTACCGAAAAGCTGGGAGATAAAATATTTAATGTAATAATGGTGATAGCGACGGTGTTTGCGGTAGTTATAGGCGTGGGACTCTTTATGCTGCTGCCGTCATATATCGCAAAGCTTTTGGAGCCGTACATATTAACGGGATGGCTTGCGGTGATTGAGGGACTTATAAAGATAGCGATATTTATAGGGTACATTTTTCTGACCTCGCTACTTAAGGATATAAAGAGGGTGTACCAGTATCACGGAGCGGAGCATAAAACGATAGCTTGCTATGAGGCGGGCGATGAGCTTGTACCTGAAAATATCAAGAAATATAAAAGGTTCCACCCTCGCTGCGGAACCAGCTTTATGATAATAACCCTGACGCTGAGTATTTTGCTGTTTTCGTTGCCGTTTGTACCGTGGGATAACCTGTTTTTGAGAGCGGGAATAAAGATACTGCTTTTGCCTGTGTTGATGGGATGCTCTTACGAGCTTATTAAAATAGCGGGACGGCACGATAATATCGTTACGAGGATATTTTCTGCTCCGGGAATATGGGTGCAGAGGATAACTACCAATGAGCCGGATGAAGAGCAGATGGAAGTTGCAGCCGCCGCGATGAAGGAAGTATTACCTGAAAAAGACGGGGAAGATAAGTGGTAACGGGGAGTATTCGATGAAGGTTTACGAGCTGAAGAAAAAGATAGTTGAGCAGTTTGAGCGGGTCGGAATAAACCGGCCCGTTTTTGAAGCGGTACAAATTTTGGGTGACGTACTGAAAAGCGACTCCAAGCAATTACCGATGAAATATCAAAGTGAAGTGAGCGCAGAGGAGTACGCTGCGGTGTGCGAATTTGCAAAGAAGAGATGCGAGGGGTATCCTTTGCAGTACCTTTTGGGTAGCTGGGAGTTTTACGGCGAGCGTTTTGAGGTAGGGGAAGGGGTACTGATACCGCGTCCCGAAACGGAGCTTTTGGTGGATATCGCTTTGCGCAGAGGAAAGATAGAGAACGTTGCCGATATTTGCAGCGGTAGCGGGTGTCTTGCAGTAACCCTTTCAAAAAGGATATCCGGGTATGCGTATGCGGTGGAGTTGTCACGGGAAGCTGAAAAATACCTGCGCAGGAATATTGAGATAAACGGATGCAAAAACGTGCAGGTAATTATCGCGGACGCCCTTTCTTTTGACGGGGAGCTCCCGAGCCTTGACGTAATAGTATGCAATCCGCCCTACTTGACGGGCGATGAGATGAAAGTCCTTCAAAAAGAGGTGGAGTTCGAGCCGAGTATGGCACTTTACGGCGGCGAGGACGGGCTTGAGTTTTACAGGATAATTCCGAAGGTGTGGAAAAAGCACCTGAAAGACGGCGGGGAGCTTATATTTGAAATAGGCTGCAGCCAAGGAGATGCAGTAGCAAAAATACTGAAAGAAAACGGATTTCGAGATGTAGAAGTACACAAGGATTTTGCGGGTAATGATAGGGTAGTATGCGGCGTTGTGTAAAATTTACAAGAAAAAAAGAGAGAACTGTGTAAAAAACATATTTTTTGATGCTATATAAATTTTGAGGAATATGGTAAAATAAATTGGATTTGTGCTTCGCGAAATGCTTGCGAAGAGAGTTGTAATATAGGAGAAGAGGATAGTTTTGATAAGAGAAGATTTAAGAAATATTGCGATAATAGCGCACGTTGACCACGGAAAGACTACGCTTGTGGATGAGATGCTGAAGCAGGGCGGAGCCTTCAGAGAAAATCAGGTGGTCGAGGACAGAGTTATGGACTCCAACGAGCTTGAAAGAGAGCGCGGAATAACCATACTTGCAAAAAACACATCGGTGAGATACAAAGATGTAAAGATAAATATAATAGATACTCCGGGACACGCTGATTTCGGCGGCGAGGTAGAGAGAATATTGAAGATGGTTGACGGAGTAATTCTGCTTGTTGACGCTGCAGAGGGACCCATGCCTCAGACGAGATTTGTGCTTCAAAAGGCACTTTCTCTCGGACACAGAGTTATTGCGGTGGTAAATAAAATAGACAGACCCGATGCAAGACTTGACGAGATAGAAGATGAGATACTTGAGCTGCTGCTTGATTTGAACGCGGATGACGAACAGCTTGAGAGTCCGATTTTGTACTGCTCGGGAAGAGAGGGTACTGCGACTGAGGACTACACAAAGCCCGGCACAGACTTAACTCCGCTTTTTGACAAGATAGTGGATTATATTCCCGCTCCTGAGGGGGACGCGGAGGGTCCGATGCAGATGCTGGTTTCGTCGATAGATTATAATGAATACGTCGGAAGAATAGCTATCGGTAAGATAGAGCGCGGAGCGATGAAGCCGAATATGGATATCTCGGTTTGCGACTATCATAATAAGGATACGAATTATCGCGGAAAAGCAGTAAACCTTTATCAGATAGAGGGACTTAACAGAGTACCTGCGGAGAGCGCGATAGTCGGAGATATCGTGTGCGTGTCGGGAATACAGGATATCACGATAGGTAACACGATATGCGCGCCGCTTTCGCCTGAACCGCTCCCCTTTGTGAAGATAAGTGAGCCTACTATTGAGATGACCTTTTCGGTAAACGACAGTCCCTTTGCGGGCAGAGAGGGAAAATTTGTAACCTCAAGACAGCTCAGAGCAAGACTTTTCAAGGAACTCCTCAAGGATGTTTCGCTGAGAATAACCGAAACGGATTCCACCGACAGTCTGCGAGTAAGCGGACGCGGCGAGATGCATCTTTCGATACTTATTGAAACGATGCGCAGAGAGGGATATGAGTTTGCGGTAAGTGCTCCGAAGGCGCTGCTCAAGGAGATTGACGGACAGCTGATGGAACCGATGGAAGAGCTGGTAGTTGACGTTCCCGCGGAATCAATAGGTTCCGTTATGGAGAAGATGGGGCAGCGTAAGGGAGAGCTTGTGAAGATGGCTCCGGCGGGAAGCCGTATGCGTGCCGAGTTTAAGGTTCCTGCAAGAGGACTTTTCGGATACAGAAACGAGCTACTGACTGACACCAAGGGCGAAGGAATAATGAGCTCGATATTTATAGGATATCAGCCGTTCAAGGGAGAGATAAGGCGCAGATTTACCGGTTCCCTGATTGCTTTTGAAACGGGAGAAAGCGTAACCTACGGACTCTATAACGCGCAGGAAAGAGGAGCCTTATTTATCGGTCCGGGAACGCCCGTTTACGAGGGAATGGTAGTCGGAGTATCTCCCAAATCAGAGGATATAAACGTAAACGTGTGCAAGAAAAAGCACATTACCAATATGAGAGCGTCGGGATCCGACGAGGCGCTCAGGCTTACTCCCTTCAGAAGAATGAGCCTTGAGGAGTGCATAGAATTTATCGGAGATGACGAGCTGATAGAGGTAACACCCAAGAATTTCAGAATACGCAAGCGCATACTCGATAACGAAACAAGAGCAAAAGTGAGAAGTAAACAGCAATAAAAAGATAGGCGGAAGAAGGGAGTGCAGGCTCCACATCTTCCGCTTATTTTAATGCAAAAAAGGATACCCCGAAAACGAGGTATCCTTAAAATTATCTCAAGTTAGAATCAGGGGAATATGCCTCTGATCTTCTTAGCAGCAACAAGACGGCCGATAGCGGTCATATAAGCGCCCATTCTCATGCTGGTCTTGTACTCCTGAGCTTTGGTCCAAACTTCGTCGAAAGCGAGAACCATCTTCTTGCGAAGAGCCTCGTTAACGTCAGCTTCGGTCCAAGAGATAGACTGGATGTTCTGTACCCACTCAAAGTAAGAAACAACAACACCGCCGGCGTTAGCAAGAATGTCAGGAACGATAGTCTTTCCTGCTGCATCGAGGATAGCGTCAGCCTCAACGGTAGTAGGTCCGTTAGCGCCTTCTACGATGATGCTAGCCTTAACGTTAGCAGCATTAGAAGCATTGATCTGGTTTTCAAGAGCAGCGGGAACAAGAAGATCGCAATCGCAAGCGATAACATCCTCGTTGGTTACGAATTTTCCGGTAGCAGTCTTGAAGTCCTTTACAACGTTACCTCTCTTCTCAGCGAGGTAAGCAGAAAGAGCATCCATATCTATGCCGTTGTAATCGATGAGTCCGCCGGAAACGTCTCCGACAGCAACGATCTTGTAACCGGCTTTGTGCATAAGTCTTGCAGCTACTCCGCCAACGTTACCCATTCCGAGAACGGCAACTCTGCAATCCTGAGGCTTCATGCCTTTTTTCTTGAGTATCTCATCAGCGATGAACATAACGCCGCGTCCTGTAGCCTCGCCGCGTCCGAGGGATCCGCCGATTTCGATAGGCTTTCCGGTAACAACGCCGCTAACGGGATATCCCTGGAACATGCTGTATGTGTCCATCATCCAACCCATAATTTCAGCGTTAGTGTTTACGTCAGGAGCAGGAATGTCCTTTTCCGGACCGATAAGAGGAAGAATCATAGCGGTGAATCTTCTTGTAAGTCTTTCAAGCTCATTTTTGGAAAGAGTGGAGGGATCAACCTTAATACCGCCCTTACCGCCGCCGTAAGGAATGTTAGCAACTGCGCACTTGAAGCTCATCCAAGCAGCGAGAGCCTTAACTTCGTCCATATCAGAATTCTGATGGAAACGAACACCACCCTTGCAGGGACCTCTGAGACTGGAGTGCTGAACTCTGTATCCTTCGAATACTTTTACGCTACCGTCATCCATTCTGATCGGGAGGGAAACCTTAAGCTCTCTTTCGGGATACTTAAGAGTAACATAATCCTCCTCGGCAAGACCGAGCATATTGGCGGCGCTTTCGAGTACAGACAGCATGTTTTCATACGGATTATATGCTTTTGCCATACTTTTTCGACCGGTACATTAAAAAATTAACCGGTCAACCCCCTTACATTTTAATATTCTTTTGGTGCGTTCCAAAGAGTTGTATGCCCTGAACGCACATTTTCTACAATATAATAGCAGATAAAATGCAATTTGTCCATACCTTTTGCTGATATTTAAAAAAATAAATTTTTTAAGATGGTTCGTGAATTGAAATAGATAATATTATGCACAAAAACTGAGATATAAATAAAGGGAGTATATATAATTGGGGGGGTAAAAAAACAAGGAAAAGGGGGTATTGAAAAAATAATTATATTTTTGAGGGATTAGTAATATTTATTTAAGTAGGGGGTGGGTTTGAGTGATTTGTAAATTTACGGAGCTGAAAAATAAAGATGTGATAAATATATCGGACGGGGTAAGGCTCGGTAGAGTAGACGACGTGGAGGTCGACCCCGAAAGAGCAGTTATAGTGTCGGTGATATCGCTCGGAAGACCGCGATTTTTCGGAATTTTCGGGAAAGATGACGATATTATAATTCCGTGGGAGAATATAGAGATAATAGGAGTGGACGCTATACTTGTGCGTGTAGATTACAGAGGAGCAAAAAAACGCCGGCCGAGCTTTTTGGAGGAGTGGCTGAGGCAGTAAAGATTGAGAATAACCAAAACCGCGCCTAACGATTGTTAAGCGCGGTATCTTTAATAGTGCTTACTCCTGCAACTCAAAAAGCTTTGTGTTATAAACATATACAATTTTATTTTTGACGAGTATCAAGTAGAATTCATCATCAATGAGAGCGGTATTAACTATTCCATCATCGCTCATTTTATATTTTGATGACTTGTAATATTTTCCCGGAAAGAGAAGATATTTACCGTATAATTTGAAATGCAAAGTGTTTGGGGTTGAGAATATACGAAGTTTGGGATGGTGATAGATTTCTTTTTCTTGACAGCTAACAAGTTTATCTCGTACGATATTAAATTTGTTGTTATAAATCAAACGAAGCTGTTTGTATTGAATAAGCACGGAAATCGGTATAAGAATTATAATTAAGAAAAATATAGAGCTTAAAAACCACGCTAACTTTGGCATTGATAATAGTGATGAAAACCAAAAGAATGTAAAAAGTATAACCAATATACAGAAAATAATTAGTTTTATCGCATTGAAAAAAAGGGTATAAAATTCTGCTTTACAGTTGTATTTAATTTTTTCCCTTGTCAAAACCTCTTTTTGCATGGTGTTCACCTCAAAATAAGTATACATTAACGGCTGCGGAAATACAACAAAAACGGAGGTATGCAGGCCTTTTTTCGTGGGCAGGAGAGAGTAATCTTGCTTTTTGCAAAAAACTAAAGCCGATGCGCGTGGAATTTACCCTTACATATCCGCGGTGAGTTGATAGAGCTTACAAAAGCGTTGATACTTTTCTTTCGTATATGCAGAGGTGTTGGGGGTATACTCCTTGGAGAAGGTTACGATGTCATCGGCGGCTTCTGCGAGTGAGGGATAGCGGCCGTCAGCAACGGCGGCAATCATAGCTGCGCCCAGACAGGCGGCTTCCTTTTCTGTGGGAATCCGCACCTTGAGTTCTGTAATATCCGCCTGCATTTGACACCAGATCGCGCTCTTTGCGCCGCCTCCGGTGGCAATGATGGAAGACGGTATTAAACCCGACTTCGAGATATGGTCACAGTTTTTGCGGAGTATAAAGCTGACACCCTCCATAACGGCCCGCGCCATATCGTAAGCATCGTGCTCCTGACGAAGTCCCCAAAACACGCCGGTGGCATTACTGTCAAACTCCGGCGCATTTGTGCCAACCAAATAGGGTAGGAACAAAATTGGGGTATTGCTCCGCTGGTCAAGTACGGCATCTATCTGCTTGAAGGATACCTCCGGCATACAGCTTCTGCGGAACCACTCCAGACTGACACCGCCGCTTTCTGCAACGGGGAGCATCACGTGCGTATTCGGCAGGAAACCGTAATGCATGGCAATACCGGTATTTTTTGGTGCCGGTTCTTCGCACATCACAGCCATAGCCATAACCGTTCCCGTTGACAATGTAATATTGCCGGGCGTAATATTACCCGTTCCGACCATACCGGCAAAATGGTCCAGGGTGCCCGCGTTGACCTGACAGGGACCACATAATCCCAAACGCGCGGAAATTTCAGGAAGCAGCGCGCCTGCGACCGAACAAGGCTCGCATAATTCGGGGAGCTGTTGGATACGAATTCCGATGGCGTTCAGCATTTCCTGCCAATAGGTTTTGTTGTAAATATCAAAGTAGAAGGAGAAGGTGGCGATAGACATATCAGCCTTCTTAACGCCTGTGAAATAATACACCACATAATCCTTAAGCAACATATAGGTTTCTGCGTTTTGGAAGATTTCAGGACGATTATGTTTAAGCCACAAAATTTTGGTGGCAGGCCAGGTGGGAAGAACAGCCAGTTGACCGGTTACTTCTTCGCATTGTTCGGGAGAAAACTGCCTGGCCAAAACTTCGCACTCTGCGGTGGAACGCTCGTCCATCCAGGAGATTGCGTTCATTAGCGGCTGACCGTCTTTTCCGAGAACCACAAGTGACTCGGCTTGACCGGTAAAGGCGATGTGGCGGATATTTGTTACTCTGTTATCCTGCAGTATTTTGGATAACAGAGATTCCAAATCCCGCACATATCGGATTGCATCGAACTCCACAAAGCCATTTTCCCGAATATATTCTACGGGCAGGCTTTGACGGTCAATGAACTCCATATTTTCGTTATAAACGGCAGCTTTGATATTAGTGCTGCCTAAATCAATTCCTATATACATAGCACACTCCTGTTTGCAAAAATGCTATCCGCTTTTGGATAGCATTTTGTGTTACACATTTATGATAACCATTCCGACAGAGGCAAGATCATCTGTATTATTGCTGTCGGTGACCACGGTAATTCCCTCTAAATTATCCCGAACGCGGGCAAAACCTGCTCGTTCAATTTTGGTGTGGTCTGCCACGATCAACGTACTTGATGCGTTGGCGATCATCATGCGATCCACCATCGCTTCTTCAGCGTGACGGGTCGTGATTCCGCAGGAAGTACTGATACCGTCAACAGACAAAATCGCCCAATTCGCCTTGTATTTTTCCAGTTGCGAAAGGGCATCGCCACCGTAGGTAAAGCCGTATTGGGCGTTAATTTCACCGCCCACCAAAATCACGCGGAAAGAGGGTATCTCTCCCAAAATCGTGGCAACGGACAAAGAGTTGGTTACAATATTGAGATTTGCACGAATTTCCAACGCGGTTGCCACGTATTCTGTGGTAGTTCCGGAATTGATAAAAAGGGTATCTCCGTCATGAATCATTCCGGCTACCATAGCAGCGATACGCTTCTTCTCTTCAACGTTACTGACAACGCAAGCGGTTTGGCTGCCCTTATTTCGCGGAGGAAGAACGGCGCCTCCTTGCACACGGATCAAATGCCCCTCCTGCTCCAACGCAGTTAGGTCGCTTCGAATGGTAACAGGGGTCGTTCCCAGTTCTCTGCTGATAGCTGCAACAGAAACTTTTCCGTTTTGATGGAGAATATCCAATATTTTCTGACGTCGGACTTCAAGCTTCAACTTGCATTCCATGATTATCACCTGATTTACAAAGATTTGTTATTCAGCCTTTCTCCTACCGCGCCGCCCGGATGGATGAGCGCAAACTGCTCTGCCTGATAACCGGTCTGCTCAATAACAGCGGCCTGCAAAGCGTGGAAGATCATACAGAGAGCGGTGGTGCTGGTGGTTCCCTGAGCATTCCATTTGTCCGTCTCCCGATTAACGTGCTGTTTCAGGACAACGTCGGCTGCCAATGCCAGAGGGGATTCAAGATTTTCTGTAATGGTAATGATGGAAACGCCCTTTGCTTTGCAGATATCTACAATAGGTAAAAGCTCTTTTGTTTTGCCGCCGCGGGAGGCAAACACCATAACGTCGCCCTTCTGCAGAAAACCGGTGGCGCCGTGTACTGCTTCTGCGGGACTGATAAACCGAGCCGGTCGTTCGATGCAACACATCAAATGGGCAAAGTGCTGACAGATGATACCTGAATGGCCGCAACCTGCGGCGCCGATTCTGGGTGCGGCGCAAAGTAATTCTACTGCCTGAGAAAAATCAAGATCATTAAAGTATTCTTTCATTTGGCTAATGCATTGCGCCTCAATATCGTATGCATTACGGGCAGCGCAAAGGGCTTCGTTAGAAATCATAGCAATCCTACCTTTAATTTTATCAAAAATATTTCTTATTGTAAAGAATACCTTGTTTTTTTCTTTGGTGCAAGTCGCAAAATTAACAATAATCCGTAAAAATTTTCGTTGTATTATAAGAAACGAAAGAAAAACGAAAATGGTAATTGACGAAAAGAAAGAAAAGTGTTATATTTACAAAAGAAGGAATACGAATAAGAGAGGTGCCTTAATAATGAAAAACTGTAAGATCCAAGCCCCTTTTTTTGAGATCGGCCCGAAGTCTTATCTTTACGGCGACGAGATTCTGGAATTGGCGCTGGCAGCAGATGCTGCATCGGAAAAATATAATGTGGACATCATCTTCACCTGTCCTGTAGTGGATATTCGCAGGGTAAAGGAAAACACCAAGCGCATCCACGTTTTTGCTCCCCATATGGATCCCATTCCGGTGGGACGCGGATTGGCAGATATTCTGCCGGAATCTCTGGTAGCTGCCGGAGCAGAGGGCGTAATGCTCAATCACGTGGAGAAGCCGCTGAGCTTTGAAGTGCTGGCAGAGACCATCAAGCGAGCAGAAGAGGTGGGACTGACCACCATCGTTTGCGCCGATTCTATGGCTGACGCGACGAAGATCGCAGGTCTATATCCGGACATTATCGTGGCAGAACCCTCCGAGCT
>CAJGEB010000011.1 GCA_904502045.1 uncultured Oscillospiraceae bacterium | reverse complement strand
CTTCTCGCTGTCGCATATTACCAGCATATCCGAAGTCAGATTTCTCTCGATTCCGTCAAGTGTGGTTATCTTTTCTCCCTCTTCGGCGTTTCTGACTATTATCTGTCCGCCCGCTACACGCTTACTGTCAAACGCATGCATCGGCTGACCGTACTCAAGCATTACAAAGTTTGTGATGTCAACTATATTGTTTATCGGTCTTACTCCGCTCGCACGCAGTCTTTCCCTCATCCACATAGGCGACGGCTCTATCTTTACGTTCTTTATCATTCTCGCAACGTATCTCGGGCAAAGCTTTCCGTTTCTTACCTCTACCTTGAGCAGCTCGTTGATATCTCCGCTCTCCTTCTTGACAGCAGGAACGTGCTCCTCAAACTTTTTACCGAAGGATGCGGCGCTCTCCCTTGCAAGCCCTATTACCGATAAGCAGTCAGGTCTGTTGGGAGTAATCTCAAACTCAACGATAGTATCATTAAGTCCGAGCGCCTCTCTTATATCCTGTCCTATAACATATTTATCTTCAAGAATAAGTATTCCGTCCTCGATAGCACCCGGAAAATCGTGCGCCGTTACATTAAGCTCACCGACAGAACACATCATTCCGCAGCTTTCCTCGCCGCGCAGCTTACCCTTCTTTATTTTAACTCCGCCGGGAAGCTCTGCTCCGTCAAGCGCAGCGGGAATAATCGCTCCTTCAAATATATTCGTCGCACCTGTAACTATCTGTATCGGCTCCTCGCGTCCGATATCTACCTTGCATACCGAAAGCTTATCCGCATTGGGATGCTTATTTACTTCAAGTATCTTCGCAACGACGACGTTCTTTATCTCTTCGCCCTCAATCTCGTAACCCTCAACCTTGGAACCCGTCATCGTCATTCTTGCTATATATTCCTTTATCGGCGCGTCAAGCTTAACATAGTCCGACAGCCACCTCATTGATAATTTCATCTCTATTCCTCCTTAAAACTGGTTCAAAAATCTCTGGTCGTTTTCGTAAAGAAGTCTCATATCGTCAATATTGAAGCGTCTCATAACAACTCTTTCGAGTCCGAGTCCGAGAGCAAATCCGCTGTATACCTCAGGGTCTATTCCGCAGTTCTCGAGTACCTTCGGATGAACCATTCCGCAGCCGAGCAGCTCTATCCAGCCCTCTCCCTTACACAGTCTGCAGCCTTCGCCGTGACAAGCAAAGCACATTACGTCCATCTCTGCAGACGGCTCTGTGAAGGGGAAATGGTGAGGTCTGAATCTCACCTGCGACTCCTCACCGTAAAGCGCTTTTATAAATACCTCAAGCGTACCTTTGAGGTCAGACATCGTTATTCCCTTGTCAACAACAAGTCCCTCTACCTGATGGAAAAGCGGCGAATGGGTAGCGTCAACCGCATCGGAACGGTAAACTCTTCCCGGCGCAATTATTCTTATCGGAGGCTTTCTCTCCTCCATCGTTCTTATCTGTACCGAAGAGGTCTGCGTTCTGAGCAGTATATTGTCGGTAATATAGAACGTATCCTGTGTATCTCTTGCAGGATGGTCCTTCGGTATATTCAGCGCCTCGAAATTGTAGTAGTCATACTCCACCTCGGGTCCCTGAACCACGTCAAAGCCCATTCCGATAAATATTTCCTTTATCTCATCAAGCACGATGGAAAGCGGATGCTTCTTTCCGAGTACCTCTTTCTTTCCCGGAAGAGTTACGTCTATCTTCTCACTCTTAAGCTTCATCTCGGTAGCCTTGCTCTTTAAATCAGCCTCTTTTTCGGCTATCCGATTTTCAATATCCCCTCTTACTTCATTCGCAAGCTGTCCAACTATCGGACGCTCCTCAGCAGAAAGTCCGCCCATCTGCTTGAGTACTGCTGTCAGCTCACCTTTTTTTCCGGAAAATCTTACCCTCGCTGCGTTAAGCGCCTCTAAGTCGGATGCCGCATCTATTGCTTCCTTCGCATCCTGTCTTATTTTTTCCAGTAATTCCTTCATAGCTTTGTTCCTTTCTCGTATAAAAATAAAAAGCTCCCTCGTCCCAAGGGACGAAAGAACAGATACTTCCGCGGTACCACCCAATTTTTGCTTCAAAGAGCAACCACTCTCTCCGCCTTTAACGGTGCGGCATCCGTCTTTGCCTACTGAATCTTCAGCAAAGCCGCTCATGAGTGAACTTCAGCATACTTCCTTCGTATCGGTTCTCAGCTCCCCGACTCTCTGTAACGCTTCCGCACGCTTACTCTCTCAATCTCAGCGTTTCCTCTATTTTCTTAAATTATATTACACTTTATTCAAAATTTCAAGACAATTTTTTCTTGAATCCGCTTTTTTATTGTGTTATACTCATTTAAGTGAATAATATTTTTATTTTGAAAGGAATTTTTATCATCATGGGAGATATTTTTATTGAAAATTTAGTTCAAAAGCGCCCCACAACTCTTGAAACCGTTGTGAAAATCCTCATCATACTTGCAGGCTGCTTAATAGCTCTTCCGCTGCTTTATCTTGCATTTATCGGATTCTTCTCCGGACCTATGGTACTCCTTGCTATCGGCGCAATATACGGTGCTTACCGACTGATGTCCATGTATAACATTGAGTTTGAAACCTGTTTCACCAACGGTACCTTCGACGTCGACAAGATAATAAACCGCCGCAGCCGTAAGCGTCTTATCTCCGTGAACTGCAAGGACGTAACCGCTATCGGAAAGTACAAAGCCGCCGACCATGTAAATAAGACCTATAAAACCAAAATTATTGCTTGTGACAGTGAGCTGTCCGAGGACGTTTGGTACATCACCGTTAACCACAGCGTGCTCGGTAACTCTTTGGTCGTTTTCAATATGACCGATAAGCTCACCGAGTCCTTCAAGACCTTCGTTCCCCGCCACATAGCATTTGAAGCTTTCGAAAAACGCTTTTAATTATTTGATATCTCAGGAGCCGTTTGTACTTTTTTACGGCTCCTTTTATTTTATTTGACAGAGGGTTGATTTTATGAAGATATATTCTATTTGTCAGATGAGAGCCGCTGAAAAATTCGCGGTCGAACACGGCATCGACGAATTTACTTTAATGAAAAATGCAGGAACCGCCGCTGCCGAATTCCTTTCGAAAAACCTTGAAATAAACGGCAAAAAGCTCCTTGTACTCTGCGGAAAAGGAAATAACGGCGGTGACGGATTCATTACCGCTAAGGCACTTTCCGATAAATGCAGCGTTTCGGTAGTTCTTTGCGACGGTACTCCCGCCACCGAAACCGCTTCGCGCGCTTTTTCACAGCTGTGCGGCGCAAATGTTCGGATACTCGACTCCGCCGATAATATTTTCCGCGAAACAGAAGCTTCCGACGTAATTATAGATGCAATATTCGGTATCGGCTTCAAGGGGGAACCTTCCGAAAAATTCAAAAAAATATTCTCCGCAGTAAACCTGTCGGCTGCAAAAAAGATAGCATTTGACCTTCCGAGCGGATGCTCCGGCGCCGGACTTGCCGCAAAGGAAGGTTGCATCCGCGCCGACGTTACCCTCGCCTTCGGTGCGCTCAAGCCCGCGCATATTCTCCTTCCCGCAAAGGAGTTTTGCGGCAGATGCGAAGTTATTGACATCGGAGTTCCCGCAGACTTTTCGCCCTCTGCTCCGAACATCTCCCTCACTACCGACGAGCTTGTGTTTTCCGTTTTAAAAAAGCGTCCGCGCGACTGTCACAAGGGTACTTTCGGGAAACTTCTCAATATTTCCGGCTGTATGAACTATCTCGGAGCCCCCGTGCTTTCAAGTTCGGCTGCTATGAGATGCGGCTGCGGAATAGTTACCCTCGCTGCTCCGCGCTCCATAATCCCCATCGTTATGCCCTCTTGCGTCGGAGCCGTTGCGTTACCTCTTGATGAAACAGCTTCCGGAGCCATTTCCCACACATCACTCGATACTATTCTCTCCGCACTCGAAGGCTCCTCCGCCTGCCTGATAGGCTGCGGACTCTCCCTTTCAAAAGATACTAAATCTCTCGTCAAAAACATACTGCGCAATATCAATATACCCGTTATTATTGATGCGGACGGTATAAATGCGATATCCGAGAATATAAATATATTAAAAGAGTGCGCTGCTCCGAAGATAATAACTCCGCACCTAAGCGAAATGTCGCGTCTTACCAAAACTACCGTCGAAAAGATAAAATCCGACCGCATAGCCGCAGCTTCAGCCCTTGCTGAAAATACCGGTTCTATCGTAGTTTTAAAGGATAGCTCCACCGTTATTGCCTCTCCTACGGGTGAAGTTTACGTTAACACGACAGGGAATCCTGCTCTTGCAAAGGGCGGCAGCGGAGATGTTTTAGCCGGAATTATTGCGGGACTTGCTGCTCAAAAGATAGCTCCCCTCGACGCCGCCGTCTGCGGAGTATATCTGCAAGGCTCAGCCGCAGATAAAGCTGCCGCGAGGCTTTCCGAATACGCGGCTCTCCCCGCCGACTTACCGCAGGAATTATGCAGTATCTTTTCGGAGCGTGCCCTCTAAAATATTTTTGGAGGTCCGTATGAAACGCTTTACTGTGCTCTTATTTGCTTTTATTTTTATGATACCCCTTTGTGCCTGTTCAAAAAATCCCGCTCCCCCCTCTTCCTCTTCGATATCCTCCGCACTTTCCTCGCCTTACGATGCAGAGATACGCGCAGAGTATAAGGGAATTACCTTTACCGCTAAGATACACAAAATACTGCCCGGCTACTGCGATATTTCTTTTTCGTCACCCCAGTCCCTTAAGGACCTTTCGGTATCCTTCAAGGAAAACTGTGTCGATATCTCCTATAAGGGAATTGCGGTATCTCTCGACCCCAAAGAGATTTCAGGCTCCGCAGCTGCCGCTCTTGTAGTATCAGCTCTCGACAAAATCACCTCTCCCGACGGAATAAACGTTTCGTTAGTCGATTCCGCCCTCATCGTATCGGGTGAAACAGACGGAGATTATTTTGAACTCCGACTCGATCCCAAAACATATAACCTGCTCTCTCTTAATTCCCCCTCTAAAGAGCTTAAAGTCGAATTCCTCAATTTTGATTTTGTAAAAACGGAATAGTCCCCTTTTTTTATTACATTATATAAAATCCTTCCGTACGTCTTGTTAAAAAGTTGACAACCTGTAATATTTGTTGTACTATATATATTATGTATGCTGTATTATTTTCACGGAGGGTTTTATATGGAAAAATTAATTGCTCAGGCAACTGAAAAATTTGCCGAACTTGTTCGCTCCCAGATAGAGCGTAATGAAAAAATAAAGTCCGTTAAGGATTTCGTCGATTATGAAAATCTCGATAAAATCATTATCGGTGTATGCGGCGGTGACGGTATCGGTCCGGTCATCACCAACGAATCCGCGAGAGTTCTCAAATACCTTTTGGCTGATGACGTTGCCGCAGGTAAGGTTGAATTCAGAAATATAGACGGTCTTACCATCGAAAACAGAGCTGCTGCAGGTAAGGCTATTCCCGACGACGTTCTTGCCGCACTTAAAGAGTGCCACGTTATTTTGAAGGGTCCGACCACTACTCCCAAGGCGGGAGATCCGTGGCCCAACATCGAAAGTGCTAACGTTGCTATGCGTAAGGAGCTCGACCTCTTTGCTAACGTCCGTCCCGTAAAAGTCCCCGACCAAGGAATCGACTGGACCTTCTTCAGAGAAAATACCGAAGGCGCTTATACTCTCGGTTCCTGCGGAGTACACGTCGGCGATGAACTCGCTTTCGACTTCACCGTTACTACCACCGAGGGTACCGAGAGAATCGCAAAGCTCGCTTACGATTTTGCTGCTAAAAACGGTAAAAATTCCGTTTCCATCGTAACTAAAGCTAACATAATCAAGGCTACCGACGGAAAGTTCCTCAACATCTGCCGCAAGATCGGTGAGCAGTACCCCGACATTGACACTAACGACTGGTTCATTGATATTATGACCGCAAAGCTCATAGACGAAAAACGCCGATGTGATTTTAAGGTATTCATTCTCCCCAACCTTTACGGAGATATTATTACCGACGAGGCTGCCGAGTTCCAAGGCGGAGTTGGTACTGCCGGAAGCGCTAACATCGGTAAGCGTTACGCAATGTTTGAGGCTATCCACGGTTCCGCTCCCCGTATGGTACAGGAAGGACGCGACATCTACGCCGACCCCTGCTCTATGCTCAGAGCCTCCGTACTTCTTCTCTCCCACATCGGAAAGCAGGAGCTTTCCAACAAGCTTGAGAGAGCGCTTGATATCTGTATGTTCGAAGAGAAAAAACTTACTGTTACCGGAAGAAATACAGGCTGCACCTGCACCCAGTTCGGCGACTATGTTATGGAAACAATCGAAAAACTGTAAGGAAGTGTATTGTAATGCCGCGGTATGACGACAACATCTCAATATCTGTTATCCGACGTCTTCCGAGATATCTCCGTTTTTTAGAGGCTCTCAAAAATAACGGCGTAATTAAGATATCCTCAAAGGAGCTCGCTGCCCGTATGGGACTTACCGCATCGCAGATCCGTCAGGATCTCAACTGCTTCGGCGAGTTCGGACAGCAAGGATATGGGTACAACGTCCCCACTCTTTACGACGAGATCAAAAAAATATTAGGTCTGAATCACGCATTTAAGACTATTATGATAGGTGCCGGAAATCTCGGACGAGCGGTTGCTATGCACCTGTATTTTGAAGGTAAGGGCTTTGATCTTATCGGTATCTTCGACAAAAACAAGGAGCTTGAGGGCGAAAAACTGAATGGTATTGAGATCATGCTTGATGACAAAATAGAACAGTTTTGTAAAGAGCACTCTCCGGAAGCTGCGGTACTTTGTGTTCCCAATGAAGCTGCCGAAATGCTGTGTTCGAAGCTTGTCAGCTACGGAATCAAGGGCTTTTGGAATTTCTCACATTACGATATTACCGTTGCTCATCCCGATGCAGTAGTCGAAAACGTCCATCTCGGCGACGGACTTATGACTCTTTGCTACAAGCTGAGCGAACAACAAAATTCCTGATTTACAAAAAACCTCTTTCGAAAATCGAAAGAGGTTTTCTTACTATTTGCAAAAGTCAAGCATTCTTCCCCAGCGCTCATATTCCATCTTTATCATATTTTCCGTACGCTCTCTGTTTACAGCTGCCTCTTCACTTTTACGCTCTTGTTCGCTGTTTACGATATTCATTGTTCCTGCGTATATCTTTTCGCGCCAGTAGTCACTGTTGTTATACATTAAACTGACCGCGTCCACCGTGTACCCATTAAAGCATTTTCCGCC
The DNA here is from genome assembly GCA_904502045.1 of uncultured Oscillospiraceae bacterium. Taxonomy (GTDB): domain Bacteria; phylum Bacillota; class Clostridia; order Oscillospirales; family Ruminococcaceae; genus RGIG8367. The sequence goes on along the minus strand of CAJGEB010000011.1, from coordinate 8,258 downwards.
TTCGGTAAGGTAATTTTTCTTTATCAGCGGAATTATCTTTTCAAGACATTCGACCGGATCATCAAATCGCATCAACTTTCCGTCGGAACGCATCCAGCCGAAAAAATTGTTCAGATCCATGCGGCGTTCCCACCTCATTACCGTTGCAACAAATTCAGCCGATATACCGTTTTCATTACAGATGCGCACTACGTCTTCCGCTAAAAATTTTACGTCCTTGTGCATGTAAACCTTGAGCTCCTCTGCAGTTATTCCGCTCACAGTCCTCAAATCATACGCCCAAGAGGTTACGCAAAACGTTGCCGCTATAACCATTACCGTTACCAGTGCCACGATTTTCTTCATCTTCAATTTACTCCCTTTCTTTTTGTCTTTGCCTCTATTATCGGCTGCTTGCGGAAAAGTATTCCATTTTAAAGAAAATTCATAAAAAAACTTCAAAATATCTTTTATTTACACTCACACCGTGTTATAATAACTATAATTAGGGTTTTATTCATTAACGATATATTATAAGGGGAGTTATTGCCTTGAATAAATATATTATTAACGGCGGAAAACGCCTTTGCGGATCAGTTGAAATAAGCGGTGCTAAAAACGCAGCAGTTGCTATTCTTCCTGCTACTTTGCTGGCGGAGGGTCCCTGCGTTATAGAAAATCTACCCAACATCAGCGACGTATCCCGCTCTCTTCAGATCCTCTCTCACATGGGCGCGACCGTAAATTATCTCAATCCCTCAACAGTGTTTGTTGATACTACCAATATCACTTCACCCTCTGTGCCTTATGAATATGCAAAACACATGCGCGCATCGTATTATTTTTTGGGAGTACTTCTGGCAAGATATAAGCACGCAGATGTTGCTATGCCCGGCGGCTGCGACCTCGGTGCGCGTCCGATAGACAGGCATATTAAGGGCTTCGAGGAGCTCGGTTGTACCGTTTCCATTGAACCCGGCGGAATAATTCGCGCATCTGCACAGTCCTTGGTCGGTAACCACATCTTCTTTGACGGAGTATCCGTCGGCGCAACGATAAACGTTATGCTGGCTGCGGTCAAGGCAGAGGGTGTTACCGTTTTGGAAAACGTCGCCAAGGAGCCCCATATCGTTGACCTCGCTAACTTCCTCAACTCCATGGGAGCCGATATCAGAGGCGCAGGTACCGATGTAATAAAGATTCACGGCGTATCCTCAATGCACGGAACTAACTACACCATCATTCCCGATCAGATAGAGGCGGGTACCTTTATGGCTATTGCCGCGGCTACCTCGGGAGATATCGTTATAAAAAACGTTATTCCCAAGCACCTTGAGTCGATTACCGAAAAGCTCCTGAAGATAGGTGCAGTTGTTGAGGAATACGATGAAGCTGTCAGAGTATACAGAGAGGGTCCTCTCAACAAAATAACCCTTAAAACTCTGCCTCATCCGGGATTCCCCACAGATATGCAGCCTCAAATGACTACCCTTCTCACCGTAGCTAACGGTTCAAGCATGGTTATTGAGGATATTTGGGACAACCGTTTCAAATACGCTACCGAGCTTTGCCGTATGGGTGCTAATATCAAGGTCGACGGTAAGGTTGCGGTAGTTGAGGGAGTTCCCTCGCTCAAGGGTGCTCCGATACGCGCATCAGATCTGCGCGCAGGCGCTGCTCTCGTAATCGCAGGACTTATGGCCGAGGGCGTTACCGAGATCGAGGACATTTATCACATCGAACGCGGTTACGAAAACTTTGAAGAAAAGCTCAGGTCTCTCGGTGCCGATATAAAGAAAGTCAGTGTTTGCGATAAAACAGTTGCCGGAGCACTTTAAGCTACGATTTAACTTTTCTCGAAAGGACTCTTTGAATGGCTCGCTTTGTTTCTTTATACAGCGGCAGCAGCGGAAACGCTTTTTACGCCGGCGGTAAAAATGCCGGCATTTTAATAGATATAGGGGTAAGTTACCGCGCTTTAGTAAACGCGCTTAACAGTTGCGAGATTCCTTTGTCGAATATTAAAGCACTTTTCATTACCCATGAGCACTCCGATCACATCAAAGGTATCGAAACCTTTTTAAAAAGAAATCCTAACATTCCTGTCTACGCATCTTCTGAAACTCTCAGGTACATATCGGAGCACTCCGCGCTTTCCCCTTCCGTACGGCTTGTTGAAATATCCGATAGATCGGTTTGTGAGGCGGATATGTGTATTGAAGCGTTTGATACTCCTCACGATGCGCTGCACAGCTTAGGATTTAAGATGCGCACTTCAGACGACAGAACCATTTCCGTCGCTACCGACCTCGGACATCTCAATGATAATATTATGAAAAATCTTTTGAAGAGCGATCTCGTTTTGCTTGAATCCAATTACGATAAAGATATGCTCAGATTCGGCCCCTACCCTTACGTTTTAAAAAGAAGGATATCAGGTGAGCTCGGACATCTTTCAAATGATGATTGTTCCGCGGCACTTCCTACTCTAATTGAGTCAGGAGTATCACGAATAGTCCTCGCCCATCTCAGTGAGCAAAATAATCGCCCCGATATCGCTGAAAATTACGCCGAATCCTCTCTCGACGATAACGGCTACCGCCGCGGTGTCGATTATCTTCTTGAGGTGGCTCCTCGATTTAATCCCGGAAAAACAATAATTTTTTAATCTTCTTTGGAGGACCTATGATAGATGTGCGCATAATATGCGTTGGAAAGCTCAAGGAAAAATTCCTTCGTGAAGGCTGCGACGAATACATAAAAAGACTCTCCCGTTTTTGCCGTATCGAAGTAATTGAACTTCCCGAGTCACGCCTTCCCGACTCCCCCTCCCAAAGCCAAATATCCGCTTGTCTTGAAGAAGAAGGCAGGGCAATTCTCGCAAAGGTTCCCAAGGACCTTGCAAAAATTGCAATGTGTATTGAGGGTCAGATGCTTTCTTCGGAAAAGCTGTCTGATTCTTTTGATAAATTCCTCACTAAAGGATTTGGCGGATTTTGCTTTATTATCGGCAGCTCTTTCGGCCTTTGCGACAGTGTGAAAAACAGCGCTGATTTTAAACTCTCGATGTCTCCGATGACATTCCCGCACCAGCTCGCACGAATGATGCTGCTCGAACAGATTTACCGCGCTTTTCAAATATCAAGCGGCGGAAAATATCACAAATAATTTCGGTCTGTTTGCGGGCAAAAGTACAGGTCGTCGACCCCATACTTTTATCCACAAGACTTGTGGATTCCTGCTCCTGCTCGCTCGATTCGGGAGCTGCATTCCCCGAAAATATAGCTCGCCTCTTTGATACTCCGCTCGTTATGCAGCCCGATAGAACGCTACTCATAACAATGGGTATGTTCACCGTCGTACAGATAGAGCGAGCCGTTCAGATGCTCGTACCTATATACGACTTCTGTATCCCTGATAAAGAGTGCGTTAACACCTCTGACGATCCCTGCGAGCTCTTCAGGAAAATACGTTTTCCGGTAAACGAGTTTTTCCCGCCCAGCAGACTCGGCGATGATAACGATGATTCTCAAGGCTCCTGCTGCGGTGGATGATTACACAAAACTAACCCAAACTTAAAGGCGTACCGATTCAGTTCGGCGGCAGATCTTACCCTCTGCCGCCTGACATATATTTATTCAGAAAGGAGCCTTCTCTGTGACTGTAACATTATTAGCACATACCCCAGAACCCGAAAAATTAATTGCCGGAGCCGCAAAACTCTGCTATAGCTCAAGCGACGCCGAAACCCTTCTTGACGGACTGACTCCCGAAAAAACCGAAAATTTTATAGATATGCTCGCCGAAATAGGCCATGAGAGTCCTATTGAGCACGCTTATTTCACCTTTTCGGTATCAGGAATTTCCCGTGCCGCGCTCGCTCAGTTTACTCGTCACCGTATTGCCTCCTTCAGTGTTCAGAGTCAGCGCTACGTTAAAAAAGACGGTTTTGATTACATAATTCCCCCTGCAATATCTGAGCTCCCCGAGGCGCAGAAGATATTCCTCGAATCAATGGAGCAGTCTCGCCGCAATTATGAAAAATTGTCTGCAATACTCAAGGACAAGCTCTTCGCCGAGTTTACCGCAAACGGTATGGACGAAAAAAGCGCCCGTACCGCTGCCGAAAAAAAGGCTATCGAAGATGCGAGATTTGTACTCCCCAACGCCTGCGATACCAAGCTCGTTGTTACGATGAACGCTCGCAGCCTAATGAATTTCTTCAGACTCAGATGCTGCGAAAGAGCGCAGTGGGAGATCCGCGCGGTAGCTGACGAGATGCTTCGCCTGTGTAAACAAGCGGCTCCTCATCTTTTTGCAGGTGCAGGACCCTCTTGCGTTAAGGGTAAGTGCCCTGAGGGCTCGAAGTCCTGCGGCAGAATGCTCGAAATGCGCGAAAAATACGCTAATCTTTAAACTACGGAAGGCGGCAGATTTTATGTCTAAAGGTAAGCTTGCGGTACTTGAAGGACTTGACGGCAGCGGAAAAAGCACCCAGACTCCGCTCGTTCTTGGGCTACTTAAAAAAGACGGACTCGACGTCCGTCAGCTTTCTTATCCCGATTACGATAACCCGTCATCTACCCTCGTTAAGATGTACCTCGGCGGCGAGCTCGGTTCGGCTGATGACGTTAACCCTTATGCCGCCTCCTCTTTTTACGCCGTGGACCGCTACGCAAGCTACGTTACCGCTTGGCGCGACGATTTCTTAAACGGAAAATATTTCCTCGCCACGCGTTACTCCACCTCCAATATAATCTATCAGATGTCAAAGCTCCCCAAATCCGAGTGGGACGCTTATATAGATTGGGTTTGCGATTACGAGTACAACAAGCTCGGACTCCCGAAGCCCGATGCGGTAGTGCTTTTGAAAATTTCACCCGAAATGTCCGCAAAACAGGTGCTTTCAAGATACGATGGGGATGAATCCAAAAAGGACGTTCACGAAAGTAACGTCGCTTTTATGCGCCGCTGTTTTGAGTGCGCCTCCTACGCCGCCCAAAAGCTCGGCTGGACAATAATCGAATGCTGTGACGGAGATAATATGCGCAGCGTTCCTGAAATAACCGAAGATATTTATTCCGCTCTTGTTACAATGTTTAAAAACGGCGACGAGCTGTAATTCGCCGCTTACATAAGGAGAATTTTATGATACCCTTCAAAAAGCCCCTGCTTTCCGACAGAGAATGGGCAGTGCCGATCTTGGAAGCCTCCGGCGCTTTAGGCAGCGAGTACTCTTTCGGGAATATTTTTAATTGGGGCGCGGCATATTCCTCGGCAATTTGCCGCATTAATGACTATTATGTAGCTTTCTATTCCTCGGTTTCCGCTCCGTTTTACCTCTGCCCCGTCGGTACAGGTGATATCGCACCGGTAATCGAGGCTGTTATCGAAGATGCAAGGCAGCGGAATATTCCTCTCAAGATCCGCGGAGTCACCAACAATATCAAAGAAAACTTAGAACAGATATTCCCGGACAAATTTGTATTTTCACCGACTCGCGATTCCTTCGACTATATTTACAGTGCAAAAAAATTAACGGAGCTTTCGGGAAAAGACCTTCACCCGAAACGTACCCACATCAATAAATTTAATGCTACCTTCCCGCAGTGGAGCTACGAGCCGATAACTCCCGACAACATAGGCGAGTGTTCAAAAATGCACGATCTGTGGCTTGAGAAAAACGCCGCATTTAAAGATAGCTCCATCTCCTTGGAGACCGTTTCCCTCAAAAGCGCCATTAATAATTTTTCAGCTCTTCATTTAGAGGGCGGACTTATCAGAATCGACGGTAATGTCGCCGCTTTTACTATCGGTGAGCACTACCGCAAAAACGCTTTTATTATAAACTTTGAAAAAGCACTCCCCGAATACGCTCTTGCCTATGCGGCAATCAACCAAACCTTTGCAAAACACAACTTTTCAGATATAGAATACGTTAATCGCGAGGACGATCTCGGAGTTCCCGGACTCAGACAGGCTAAGCTCTCATACCGTCCTGAGTTTTTAATTGAAAAATACTCCGTTTCGTTAGCGTAAACCGATTTTCAGGAGGTCATTTTATGGTATATGTATTTCTTGCCGACGGATTTGAAGAGATCGAAGCTCTCACTACCGTTGATATATTAAGAAGAGCAGAAATTGAAACCCTCACAGTAGGAGTCGGCGGGATATCTGTCGTCGGGTCCCACGGAATAAAAGTTTCAGCCGATATTTTAGACTCGGAAGCGGTATTTTCAGATCTCGAAATGATAATACTCCCCGGAGGTATGCCCGGAACACTCAATCTTGAGGCCTGCGAAACGGTAAACAAATTCATCGACTACTCTTATAAAAATAATCTTTGGATAGCGGCTATCTGCGCGGCTCCCTCTATATTGGGACATAAAGGATTACTGCGCGAAAAAAGGGCCGTTTGCTACCCCGGATTTGAAAATCACCTTGAAGGAGCTACCGTTTGCGATAAGCAGGTAGTTGTTGACGGAAAAATAATTACTGCTCGCGGTATGGGCGCCGCTCTTGATTTTTCCATCGAACTCCTCTCTTTGCTCAAGGGGAAAGACACTGCAGATAAAATGCAGGAGGCAATATGCAAGATATAGCTGCCGCTAAAAAATCTGCCCGCCGCATTTACTCTGAGCTCCGCAGTAATATTCCCGAAAAGGTGCGAAAGAAAAAAAGCTGCGATATTTTGAGTAAAATTCTTACTCTTTCGGCATATAATAACTGTGATACCGTACTAACCTATATGTCGTTCGGCAGCGAGGTCGATACTGCGGAGTTAATATTACGCGCACTAAAGGACGGCAAAAAGGTCGCTTTACCCGTGTCGGAATATGCCTCCCTGCAGCTTTCTTTTTACGAAATATCTACCCTCTCAGAGCTCGCTGCAGGATATAAAGGTATTTTGGAGCCGTTCCCCTCTCCCGATAACCTTGTTCGCGATTTTGAAAACGCAATATGTATCGTTCCCGGACTTGCTTTCGATAAAAACGGATACAGGCTGGGGTACGGAAAAGGATTTTACGATAGATTTCTCTCTTCCTTTACCGGCACCTCTATCGGTATCGCTTTTGATGAATGTGTTACCGATGCTGTACCGACAGATTCATACGACTGCAAGCTCGATCTTCTCGTTTCAGATTCCGATGTTTATTATCTGAACGAAGCTTTACAGAAAGGATGCTGATTTATGGAGCAAAATAAGTCCAATCTTCCGAATCAGGATTTTATGAAAAAAGTAAAAGATTTCGGAAGCAAGGCGTTTGATACTATCAAAGCCTTCTTCAAAAAGCTCGGAAATAAAATTAAAAATTACTTTTTAAACGCGCGCGCAGCACAAGTCCCTACCGCAGAGGCGTCGGCTCTTTCCGAAAACTCCGCTGCCTCACTTTCTCCGCGCAATAAAAAAGTTATGTTCCCTGTCTTAAAGTCGCTCGCATGGATGTTCCTGATTGTAGCTATTTCACTTTCTCTTGCAATATTCATAATCCAAAGCGTTATAGATGTTTTCGGATTTGAGTCAAGCGACGAGCAGTATGAGATAGTCCTTACCGGAAACGAAAATTTGAACGATATCCTGAAAATACTCAACGAACGCGATATCGTTTCTCAAGCCACCGCTTTTAAGCTCTATTCAAAATTCAAAAAATGGGATGACTCCTTTGCTGCCGGAAACTACACCCTTACCGCTAATATGAGCTATGACGAGATCATTTCCCTTCTCAAAAACGGAATCGAAGTTGACAACACCGTTACTGTTACCATCCCTGAGGGACTAAGCGTTTACGAAATAGCACAGCTTCTTGAGGAAAAGGGCGTTTGTAATGCTCAAAAATTCCTCGAAGTTCTTGAAACTGCCGATTTTAGCTATGAATTTGTTGAAATGATACCGCAGGATGAGCTCCGCTTCAGACGCTTTGAGGGATACATTTTCCCCGACACCTACGAATTTTATGTAGGTGAAAATCCAACCTCGGTAGCTAAAAAATTCCTTCGCAACTTTAACACCCGCGTAACCTCTGCATATTATGATCGTTTCAAGGAACTCGACCTCTCACTCGATGAGGTTATTACCCTCGCTTCAATTATTCAAAAAGAGGCAGGAGAGCTGGAGCAGATGTACCGCGTTTCGTCGGTATTCCACAACCGTTTGCAGTCCTCTACTTTCCCGAATCTCCAGTCCGACACCACCATCAACTATATAAATAATCTCATCAAGCCTTTCCTCAGCAGCGACAATCAGGCTATGTTTGATGCTTATAACACCAATGTCTGTG
>CAJGEB010000010.1 GCA_904502045.1 uncultured Oscillospiraceae bacterium | reverse complement strand
GTAAGAGAGGTGGTAACGAAAGCGTTTACAAAATTGTTGTCGTTATCGCTTTTGGTTTTGCGCTTTAGCCACTGTGCAAAACGCTCAATGAGTCCTTCGAGATTGATGAGCTCTCCGACGAAGGTGCCGAGAGCAACGCTTATGATGAGCATCATTGAGCCTTGGGTGGAGAAATTACCGTCGGTAAAGAGCAGCATTTTCTCCATAACGCCGCCGATAGCGATGAAGATAACACAGACACCGATAGCGGCGGTGAGGGAGTCTTGGTATTTCGGCTTCATTTTTTTTGAGAAGAGAAGACCGAGAAGACCGCCGATAATGATAGCGGCAGTATTGATGAGTGCGCCTAAGCCTATCATAGAAAGGACCTCCTGAAATGAAAAATGCAAATACGACCGCCCGAGCGGACGATCGTATGAATAATTATGCAGTTATTTTGCAAGGTTTAGGGTATCGCGAGCGATTTCGAGCTCCTCGTTGGTGGGAATAATGCATACCTTAACCTTGGAATCGGGAGCGGAAATAACAGCCTCCTCGCCGTTGAGGGATTTATTGAGCTGTTCGTCGAGCTTAACTCCCAAGAATTCGAGACCCTTGCAAACGTCGCGTCTTGTCTGCCAGGATTTTTCTCCGATACCGCCGGTGAAAGCTATGGCATCAATACCCTCCATAGCAGCGGCAAAAGCACCGATGTACTTTTTAATTTGGTATCTGAGGATATCGAGGGTGAGAGCGGCTCTTTCGTTACCGTTGTCGGCAGCCTCCTGAACGTCGCGGTCGTCGCTGGAAACTCCGGAAAGACCGGCGTAGCCTGATTTTTTGTTGAGAATAGCCTCGACCTCGTCAAGAGAGAGGTTTTCTTTTCTTGCGAGGAGGAAGGGGATAGAAGGGTCAATGGTTCCGCAACGGGTTCCCATGAGGAGTCCCTCGAGCGGAGTATAACCCATAGTAGTGTCGATGGAGATGCCGTTTTTGACAGCAGTAACAGAGGAGCCGTTGCCGAGATGGCAGGTAACTATCTTCATTTCGGAAAGGTTCCCGCCGACGATCTGGGCAAGACGCTTGGAAACGAATTTGTGAGAGGTACCGTGGTAGCCGAAGCGGCGAATACCGTGCTTTTCGTAATATTCATAAGGAATGGGGTAAATGAACGCCTTTTTGGGCATAGTCTGGTGGAATGCAGTATCAAAAACAGCAACCTGAGCAATATCTGCGCCGAATATTTTTTTGCAGGCGTCGATAGCGCTGAGCATCGCGGGAACGTGAAGCGGAGCGAGCTCCTTAGATTTTTCAATAACGGCTAAAACGTCGTCGTTGATGAGCATGGACTTATCAACACCCTCGCCGCCCTGAGCGATACGGTGGCCGACAGCCTTTATCTCGGAAAGACTGCTTACAGCGGCAAGCTCGCCGTCGGAAATGAGAGAAACTACCGCATTGAGTGCCTCAAAATGAGTGGGGAGCGCCTTTTCGAATATGTGCTTTTCGCCGCGGAATTTGTGTACTATCCTTCCGTCGATACCGATTCTTTCGCAGTTACCCTGAGCTAAAACCGATTCATTATCCATTTCAATGAGCTGGTATTTAAGCGAGGAGCTTCCTGCATTCAAAACTAAAACTAACATAACACAAGCCTCCAATAAAAATACAGTAAAACATAAATATGATAATATATTTCGGAGAAAAAGGCAAGATGCACAAAAAAAATTCGTCCATAATGAAACATCTTACGATGAAGTTATGGACGAAAGGGAAAAAATGCGTTATAATGGTTATAAAATCTTTGATTTTACAATCATTGCCTTGATTTTGTGCAAAGCGTTAAGATTGGTCGGAAAATGAATATTTTTCTTGTCCGAATGATAGAAAAGTGGTAAAAAATGAATATTTATTCATAAAATACTTGAAAAACAGTGAATACGATGTATAATTAAACAAGAATAAAATATAATTTTTTATAGAAAGGCGAGTGTATCGTAATGAAAAAGTATAACAAAGTAGTGCTTGCGTATTCGGGAGGATTGGATACGACGGTAATAATCCCGTGGCTGAAGGAGAACTACGGATGCGAGGTAGTTGCGGTAGCGGCTGACGTAGGACAGGGCGCGGAGCTTGACGGACTTGAAGCAAAAGCTCTCAGTACCGGTGCTTCCAAGCTCTACATTGAGGATCTTACCGATGAATTTGTAAATGAGTACATATTCCCGACGATAAAAGCGGGCGCGGTATATGAGAATAAGTATCTTCTCGGAACCTCTTTTGCAAGACCTATAATTGCAAAAAGACTCGTAGAGATCGCGAAGGCAGAGGGAGCCGAGGCTATCGCACACGGCTGCACCGGAAAGGGTAACGATCAGGTGCGTTTTGAGCTGGCGATAAAGGCGTTTGCTCCGAATATGGATATAATTGCTCCGTGGCGCACATGGGAGCTCAAGAGCCGTGAGGACGAGATCGCTTACGCTGAGGCGAGAGGAATCCCCCTCAACATCACAAGAGAAACCAACTACTCCAAGGACAAGAACCTGTGGCACCTTTCTCATGAGGGACTCGATCTTGAGGATCCTGCAAACGAGCCGAATTTCGATAAGATTCTTGAGATGGGAGTATCTCCCGAGAGAGCGCCCGATAAGGCTGAGTACGTTACCATTGATTTCGAGAAGGGAATTCCGGTAGCGGTAAACGGCGAGAAGATGAGCGGTAAGGAGATAATCAAGAAGCTCAACAAGCTGGGCGGAGATAACGGAATCGGTATTGCGGATCTCGTAGAAAACCGTCTTGTCGGAATGAAGTCCAGAGGCGTATACGAAACTCCTGGCGGAACCATCCTTTACTACGCACACGACGCTCTTGAAACCCTTTGCTTAGATAGGGATTCCATGCACTATAAGCAGCAGGTATCTCTCAAGTTTGCGGATCTCGTATACTACGGACAGTGGTACACTCCTTTAAGAGAGGCGCTCAGCGCGTTCGTGGACAGCCTGCAGGAGCGTGTAAGCGGAAGTGTAAAGCTTAAATTATACAAGGGTAACATCATTACTGCGGGAATCACCAGTCCCTACACCCTCTATTCCGAGGAGATAGCTACCTTCGGTGAGGACGATTCCTACAACCAGATGGATTCTCAGGGATTTATCAATCTGTTCGGATTGCCTATAAAGGTTAAGGCTATCATGGACGAAAAAAGAGAGAAAAATAACGGCTAAGAAGCGATAGAAGGAGGAGTTGTCTTGAAGCTGTGGGAAGGACGGTTCAGTAAAGAGGTTGACGGCAGAGTCAACGACTTTAACTCGTCAATATCTGTGGACTCAAGAATGTATAAGCAGGATATTCAAGGCTCCATCGCTCATTCTAAGATGCTTGCGAAGTGCGGAATAATATCCGAGTCTGACGGTGCGGCGATTGCTGCCGAGCTTGAGAGGATCCGTGACGAGATCACGAGCGGAGCACTTGAGATAGATCCCGAGGCGGAGGATATCCACACCTTTGTCGAGCAGGAGCTTACAAAAAGGATCGGAGATGCGGGTAAACGCCTGCACACTGCGAGAAGCAGAAACGATCAGACTACGCTTGATACTAAATTATACTTAAAAGAAGAGCTGAAGAATACGCTTGAGGAGATAAAATCGCTCATTAAGGCGCTTTTGGTGAGAGCCGAAGAGGGAGCCGAAACGATAATGCCGGGATACACCCATCTTCAGCGTGCTCAGCCGGTAACCTTCGGCTGCTATATGCTTGCCTACGCAGAGATGTTTTTGCGTGACGTTGACAGATTTGAGTGCGCGATAAAGCGTATGGACGTTATGCCGCTCGGAAGCGGTGCGCTTGCAGGTACCACCTACGATATCGACAGGGAGATAACACGTGGGGAGCTTGGATTTGCGGCTATGACCGGAAACTCCATCGACGGAGTATCCGACAGAGATTACTGCATTGATACTGCAGCTGCCGCATCGGTACTTATGATGCATCTTTCCCGTTTCTGCGAGGAGCTCATCTTGTGGTGCTCCTGGGAATTTAAATTCGTCGAGATGGATGACGGCTTTTCTACCGGTTCCTCTATTATGCCGCAGAAGAAAAATCCCGACGTTGCGGAGCTTGTCAGAGGTAAAACGGGCAGAGTTTACGGCGACCTCATTACTCTGCTTACTGTAATGAAGGGACTACCTCTCGCATATAACAAGGATATGCAGGAGGATAAAGAGGCGGTATTCGATGCGATAGACACCGTGAATGCTTGTCTTACCGTTTTCACTCCGATGATAGAAACGATGAAGCTGTGTCCGAAAAATATGAGGGACGCTGCTGCCAAGGGATTTATCAATGCTACTGACTGCGCCGACTACCTCGTTTCCAAGGGGGTTCCTTTCAGAGACGCCTACAAAGCTACGGGTAGACTCGTTGCCAGATGCATCGAGCTCGGTGTGGAGCTTGAAACCTTACCCCTCAACGAATATACCGATGCGTGCGAGTTCTTCGGCGAGGACGTTTACGACGCAATTTCTCTCGATAGATGCGTTAAAAACAGAAAGGTCTACGGAGGTCCTGCTCCCGAGACCGTACTCGGCAGAGTAAAAGAAATTGCAAAGGCTTTAAATGCTTAGCTAAGAAATTTTATATCGTACAAACTCTACTGTTCGGCGAACCGCCCCGCAAGCGCTAAAGCGCTTGCGGACGGCTGCGCCGTGCGCCGTTTTAACGGCGCGGCGGTTCGCCGTACGTGGAAAGTAACGGAAGGAAGAAAAATATGATAAAAGCAGGAATAATAGGAGCGACGGGATACGCGGGAGAAGAACTGGTAAGGATACTGCTGAGGCATCCTGAAGCGGAGATAGTAGCGATAAGCTCGGTAAGTTACGAGGGGAAGAAGATAAGTGAGGTATATCCGGCGCTCAGAGGATATATAGATATGGAGCTTGGGGACGAAGACAGCGTAATAGAGAAGAGTGACGTTGTGTTTGCGTCATTACCTGCGGGAATAAGCGAGAAGATAGCGGTAAAATGCATGGCGAAGGGCGCGATACTGATAGATTTGGGCGCTGACTTCAGATTGTATAATGAGAAGGATTATAACGATTGGTATAAATTAGAATACACGGAGAAGAGCGTACATTCGCAGGAGATAAGTACGTACGCTCTGCCTGAAATATACAGAGAGAAGATAGTGGGAAAGAAGATACTTGGAAATCCGGGATGTTATCCTACGTCGGTAGCGCTCGGACTTTACCCTCTTTTGAAAGCAGGACTTGTGGATGCGAAGAGAATAATCATCGACTCAAAATCGGGAACGACCGGTGCGGGAAGAGGACTTTCGCAGACGACGCATTTTCCTGATTGCAACGAGGGGTTTGGAGCCTACAAAACGGACGGGCACAGACATATCCCCGAGATAGAGCAGACACTGAGCGATATATCGGGAGAAGAGGTAAGGGTAACCTTCATACCGCATCTTTTGCCGGTAAACAGAGGAATCCTTTCGACGATATACGCAGATTTGAAGGGTGAAACGAGTGTATCTGAGATAAGAGCGTTGTACGAGAAGGCGTATGAAAACGAGAGGTTTGTGAGAGTACTTCCCGAGGGCGCGGTAGCGAATATTAAGAATATAAAGTATTCCAACAACTGTGATATATCTATACACGTGGATAAGAGGACCAACAGAGCGGTAATAATATCTGCGATAGATAATATGGTAAAGGGAGCAGCGGGGCAGGCGGTCCAGAATATGAATATACTGTTCGGACTGGACGAGGCTTGCGGACTTGATGCAGTACCGCCTGCATTTTAATGAAAAATTAGGAAAGGAAAGCGCGGAATAATATGGATATAAATATGCAGAAGATAGAAGGCGGAGTATGCGCGGCGAAGGGATTTTTCGCGGCGGGAATACACTGCGGAGTGCGCAAGAATAAGGATAAGCTTGATTTAGCGATGATATACAGCGACAAGAGGTGCGCGGCGGCAGCGGTATATACGACGAATAAGGTAAAGGGCGCGCCGATAGCAGTAACAAAGAGGAATATTGCTGACGGATATGCACAGGCGGTAGTCTGCAACAGCGGGAACGCTAACACCTGCACCGCTTGCGGAGAGAGTAAAGCCGAGACGATGTGCAAATCGGCGGGAAAAGCGCTCGGAATAGAAGCAGAGGACGTAATTCCGGCATCTACCGGAGTGATCGGACTTCCGCTTAATATCGACGCAATAACAGAAGGAATGCCTGCACTTGCAAAAAAGCTCTCGAACGAGGGAAGTGCTGAAGCGAATCAGGCGATAATGACGACTGACACAAGAGAGAAGAGCATAGCTTATAAATTTAATATCGGCGGAAGCGAGTGCAGAATAGGAGCAATAGCAAAGGGTTCGGGAATGATACATCCGAATATGGCTACGATGCTGTGCTTTATAACTACCGATGCAGCGATAGCTCCGGCAGTGCTTCAGGCGGCGCTGAGTGACGTGGTTAAGGATACGTTTAATATGGTGTCTGTTGACGGAGATACCTCTACTAACGATATGACCTGCGTGCTTGCAAACGGAGAAGCGGGTAACAAAGAGATAAGCGAAATCGGAAGCGAAGGCTACGAAGCGTTCAAGAAGGCGCTGTTTGAAACGAGCAGATACATTTCGAGAGAGATGGCGCGTGACGGTGAAGGAGCCACTAAGCTGATAGAGTGCAAGGTAAACGGCGCGGCTACCAAAGAGGACGCGAAAACAGCGGCAAGAGCGGTAGTATCATCGAGTCTGTTCAAGGCGGCGGCGTTCGGAGCCGATGCAAACTGGGGAAGAATACTGTGTGCGCTGGGATACAGCGGTGCGGAGTTTGACCCGACGAAAACCGACGTAACGATGTCCTCGGCTAAGGGCGAGCTGCTCGTTTGCAAGGGCGGAAGCTCGGTGGAATTCGACGAGGATTTTGCAAAAGAGATGCTGAGTGAGGATGAGATAGTAGTAGCGGTCGAGCTTAACAACGGCGAGTGCTACGCAGAGGCGTGGGGCTGCGACTTAACCTACGATTACGTGAAAATAAACGGAGATTACAGAACCTGAGGAGGAAAGAAGATGCAAGGCGAGCTTACTAATGCATATAAAGCACAGATACTTGTGCAGGCGCTGCCGTATATACAGAAGTACTACAACAAAATAGTGGTAATAAAATACGGCGGGAACGCAATGACCGACGATAATTTGAAAAATGCGGTAATGTCGGATATAGCGCTGTTGTCGCTTGTCGGAGTAAAGGTGGTGCTTGTTCACGGGGGCGGACCCGAGATAACGGGAATGCTGACAAGACTCGGAATAGAAACTAAATTCATAAACGGTCTGCGTTACACCGATGAGGAAACTGCGAAGATAGTGCAGATGACGCTTGCGGGTAAGACGAACAAGGACCTTGTATCGCTTTTGCAGAGAAATAAGGGCAGAGCGCTCGGACTTTGCGGACTTGACGGCGGTATGCTGAAGGCGAAAAAGCTTGAGGGCGATGTGGACCTCGGATATGTCGGGGAGATAACGCACGTTGACGTGGCTCCGATAGTGGATTCGCTCAAGGACGGCTACATTCCGGTAATCGCAACGATAGCTGGCGACGATGAGGGTAATGTTTACAATATAAACGCGGACACGGCGGCGGCGAAGATAGCGGCGGAGCTGGGCGCGGAAAATATAATCTTAATGACCGATATAAGAGGACTTTTGCGTGACAGAAACGATGAGAGCTCACTCATAGCATCGGTAAACGTCAGCGAAACTCCTTACCTTATAAAGCAGGGAATAATCTCAGGAGGAATGATTCCGAAGGCGCAGTGCTGTGTGGAAGCGGTAAGGCGCGGAGTTAAATCTGCGGCGATAATCGACGGGAGGATCCCGCATTCGATACTTATAGAGATTTTGTCCGACGAAGGAATCGGAACGATGTTTGTCGGCTGATAAAGAAGGGAAATCAAGATGGATTTTAACGAGATAAAGGTGCTTGACGAGGAAAATATTGTCGGGTGCTACGGTAGGTTCGGACTCGGAATAGAGAGCGGCGAGGGAGCTCGCTGCAGGAGCTTCGACGGTAAGGAATACATAGATTTCACATCCGGAATCGGAGTCAATTTGCTCGGATTTTGCGACGAGAAATGGGTTAAAGCTGTCTGCGAGCAGGCGGGAAAACTCAATCATACCTCGAATTTGTACTATACGGCTCCCGGAACAAAGCTTGCTGATATACTGTGCAAGAAAACGGGCGGAGTGATGAAAAAGGTGTTTTTCGCAAACTCCGGAGCCGAAGCTAACGAATGCGCGATAAAGACGGCGAGAAAATACGGAAGCGACAAGTACGGCGAGGGCAGGAATGAGATAATCACCCTGATAAACTCCTTCCACGGACGCACCTTGACTACCCTTTCTGCGACGGGGCAGGATGTGTTCCACAAAAATTTTTCTCCCTTCACAGAGGGATTTGTGTATGCAAAAGCTAATGATTTTGCAGACGTCGAGAGTAAAGTGAGCGAAAAGACCTGCGCCGTAATGATGGAGGTCGTGCAGGGCGAGGGCGGAGTAGTTGCGCTTGACGAGGATTTCGTGAAGGCAGTCGCAAAGCTGTGCGCGGAGAAGGATATACTTCTGATAATAGATGAGGTACAGACCGGAATCGGAAGAACGGGTAAGCTGTTTGGGTATATGAATTACGGTGTGGAGCCGGATATCGTGACCTCGGCTAAGGGGCTCGGCGGCGGACTCCCGATAGGCGCCGCGCTGTTCGGAGCCAAGACCGAGAGTGTACTCGGAAAAGGCGACCACGGTTCCACCTTCGGAATGAATCCGATATGCTGCGCGGGCGCGCTTGCGGTAATGGACAGTGTGAACGACGAATTTTTACTTGATGTTAAGCGCAAGGGTGATATAATAAAGACAAGACTTGAAGCGATGTCTTGCGATATAACCGTGAGCGGAATGGGAATGATGATTGGCGTCGAGATTAAGGGTAAGGACTCGAAGCAGATAGTTGCCGCGGCTCTCGAAAACGGACTTATGCTGCTTACCGCAAAAAATAAGGTGAGGATGTTACCGCCGCTGAATATAAGCGACGAGGATATCGAAGAAGGCCTTGAAATACTTGAAAAAACGCTGAAAAATATGCAATAGAGGAGAAACAAAATGAAACACCTGCTTAAAATGATGGACTTGTCCTGCGAGGAGATAACCGAACTGCTCAACTTGGCGGATCAGCTTAAATACGAGAGAAAGAACGGAATTGAGCATCCGCGTCTTCAGGGCAAAACGCTCGGAATGATATTCCAGAAGTCGTCCACCCGTACGAGAGTATCTTTTGAAACGGGAATGTTCCAGCTCGGAGGCTCGGCGCTGTTTTTGAGTCCGAGGGATCTTCAGATCGGACGCGGTGAGCCCCTTGAGGATACTGCGAGGGTACTTTCAAGATACCTCGATTGCCTTATGATAAGGACCTTTGAGCAGGATGAGGTGGAAAATTTTGCAAAGTACGGTTCGATTCCGGTAATAAACGGACTCACCGATTTCGCGCATCCTTGTCAGGCTCTTGCCGACCTTCTCACGATAAGAGAGTACAAGGGTAAGCTTGAGGGACTGAAGATGTGCTACATCGGCGACGGAAACAATATGGCGAACTCCCTTACGGTAGCGGGACTCAAAACCGGAATGAAGGTATCTCTTGCGACTCCGAAGGAATATATTCCCGATGCGAAGATACTTGATTTTGCAAAGGATTACGAGGGATTCGTGCTGACCGAGGACATATACGAGGCGGCAAAGGATGCTGACGTTATCTGTACTGACGTTTGGGCTTCGATGGGACAGGAAGAGGAAGCCGAAATGAGAAAGAAAGTGTTCAAGGGATATCAGGTGAACGCGGACTTGCTTAAGGTAGCTGCATCTGATGCGATGGTACTGCATTGTCTGCCGGCGCACAGAGGCGAGGAGATAACCGCTGATGTATTTGAAGCTCACGCAAACGAGATATTCGACGAGGCTGAGAACCGTCTGCACGCTCAGAAGGCGGTACTCGCGACACTGGTGAAATAAGGATAAACAAAAACGGACAGAGAATTTTATCTTCTCTGTCCTCTTTTTTTGCCCTATTGCATCGGCGGCTCGATTGCGCTTCGCGCTCGCGATTCCGAAGAATCGCGAATTTGCCGAACGGCAAATATATCGAGCCGCCGAATATACCGGTAGTAAAGCAGTAGATTTAGTGCTTTATCAGGTGGCAATACCTGCAAATTGACTTTGATAGAGTGAATAATAGCGGCCTTTTTTGGCGAGGAGCTCCTCATGACCGCCCTCTTCAACGATAACGCCGCCGTCGATAACGATAATTTTATCGGCATCGCGGATAGTAGAAAGGCGGTGGGCGATGATAAGGCTGGTACGACCCTTCATAAGCTCAATCATTGCATTTTGGATATGCATTTCGGTACGAGTGTCAACGCTTGAGGTAGCCTCGTCGAGAATGAGTATTTTGGGATCCGCGAGAGCAGCGCGCGCAATTGAGAGCAGCTGGCGCTGACCTTGACTGAGGTTACCGCCCGATTCGCTGAGAAGAGAGTTGTAGCCGTCGGGTAGCTTCTCAATAAAGACGTCGGAGTTTGATATTGCAGCGGCGCGCGCAATATCTTCATCTGAAGCGTCGAGCTTACCGTATCGAATATTTTCAGCGATAGTACCGGAAAAAAGAATGGTATCCTGCAAAACGATGGAGATGCATTTTCTGAGTTGGTCTTTTGGAATGTCGGTGATGTCTACTCCGTCGAGGGAGATGGAGCCGGAATCGATATCGTAAAATCGGGTGAGCAGGTTAACGACGGTAGTCTTACCTGCGCCGGTAGCTCCGACGATAGCGATTTTCTGTCCGCCCTTCACCTCAAGATTAAAGCCCTTGAGAACGGGTTCGCCTTCTTTATAGGAGAAGACAACGTCCTTGAAGGAGAGGTCGCCGCGAAGATTATCAATATCGAGGGAAGTTGTACCCTCGTCGGCTTCGGGGGGATTATCCATTACAGCGAAAACTCTGTCTGCACCGGCGATTGCGGTGAGTATTGCGGCGTACTGATGAGCGAGCTCGTTTATCGGACGGGTAAACTGCTTGGAATAAGAGAGGAACGCCTGAATTATACCTACTGTGATGAGTCCGTTGAAAGCGAGGTAGCCGCCGAAAGCAGCAATAAGCAGGAAGTTGAGGTTACCGATTACGTTCATGAGAGGACCCATAACGCCGCCGATAGCATTTGCCTTAACTCCGCAGGATTTGAGCTCGTTACTGATGTTTGCGAACTCCTTGTTGCATTCCTGCTCGCGACTAAAGGCGGCAAGAGTCTTGTAGCCTGTAACGTTTTCCTCAATGTGACCGTTGAGGGAGCCGAGGAGTGCCTGCTGTTTGATAAACAGCTTTCTCATAAATTTGGAAAGCTTTGTGGAAACGAGAATGGTGAGGGGAATGGTGACAAGGCTTACCAGAGTGAGCAGCGGACTGCGTATCAGCATTACCACAAGGCAGCCCGTGATGGTTAGGGCTCCTGAAAAGAGGGAGCTTATCGAGGTGGACACTGTGTTGGAGATGTTTTCGACGTCGTTTGTCATACGGCTCATAATATCGCCGTGCTTGTGGGTATCGAAATATTTTATCGGAAGGTGCTCAAGCTTTGCAAAGAGGTCCGCGCGCATAGTATGGACGGTGGATTGCGAAAGCTTTATTGAGATTCGCATCTGGATGTAGGTCAAAAGTGACGAGGAGAGGTAGACGACGAGCAGGGCGACGAGGAGCAGCATAAGGCGTTTAAAGTCCACTGAAAGCTTCTGTTCGGTAATGGTGATGGCGTCGATAGCTTCACCTTGAAGGGTGGGAGCCAAAAGGGTTAGTGCGGAAGAGAAGATAACGATAACAAGCATCGAAATGAGCAGGTACTTGTTTTTGCCGATATATTTGAGGAGTCTGCCGATAGTTTTGCGGGCGTCCTTGGGTTTTTCGACTACGAGCGGCATACCTCTGGGTCCTCTTGGTCCGCCGGGACCACCGGGTCTACCCATCGGTCCGCCGGGACCGCCTCTGAACTGCGCAGGGGAAATATTAGGTCTATTGTTAGGCTCAGCCATTTATCTCGCCTCCTTTTTTGTTGCTTTTCATCTGGGAATCGTAGATATCCGCGTAAATTTTACTGTTTCGGAGTAACTCTTCATGAGTACCGCAGGCGGCAATCTTACCGTTTTCGAGAACGTAGATTCTGTCGGCGTTCATAACACTTGCGATACGCTGAGCGATGGTGATGACGGCGGTATCTGTGAAATTTTCCGCGAGAGCCTTCTGCAGTCTGGACTCTGTACCGAGGTCGAGAGCGGAGCAGCTGTCGTCAAAGATGAG
This sequence comes from uncultured Oscillospiraceae bacterium, assembly GCA_904502045.1. Taxonomy (GTDB): domain Bacteria; phylum Bacillota; class Clostridia; order Oscillospirales; family Ruminococcaceae; genus RGIG8367. Next base: position 4,276 of record CAJGEB010000010.1, on the reverse strand, counting down.
TACCGCAGGTTTTTTGATTATTGCGCGGGCAATGGAAAGGCGCTGTTTTTGTCCGCCCGAAAGCGAGGAGCCCTTTTCACCGATAACGGTGTTGTAGCCGTCACCGAAAGAGGTAATGAAATCGTCGGCTTGAGCAATTTTTGCAGCGGCTACTACCTCTTCGTCGGTTGCATCGGGGAGTCCCCAACGAATGTTATCTGCGATGGTACCGGTGAAAAGTTCGCTCTTTTGCAGTGCAAATCCTATTTTTGAGCGCAGGTCGTTTAGGTCGTACTCCTTGACGTTTGTACCGTTGAAAAGCACCTCACCGTCGGTGCAGTCGTAAAAACGGGGAATAAGATTTACAAGAGAGGTCTTTCCCGAGCCGGTAGCACCGAGTATTGCGACTCTTTCACCCGACTGTACCGTAAAATCCACTCCGTCAAGGGTGGGAGTACCGGTGTGTCCGGGGTAGGAGAAGCTAACGTTCTTTAATTCTACACTACATTTTGTATTATTGTTGCGATATTCTCCTGATTGTATTACAGGCTCTGTGTTGAGGACTTCCAAGATTCTCGCGGCAGAGGCTCTTGCACGGGAAATACTCTGGAACATCATTCCGACCATCATCAGCGACATAAGAATCTGAGTGATATAGGTGACGGCAGCCATAACGTCACCCGCCTGCATATTACGGGCTTCGGTCTGGAATCCGCCGATGTAGATTATAGCGATAATGCTGAGGTTCATAACTATCATCAGCATCGGAGAGATAGACGAAAGCAGCTTTTGTACCTTCATATTGGTGTTGACAAGGTCATCGTTAGCGGCACCGAAGCGCCCCTTTTCGTACTCCTCGCGTCTGAAGGATTTAACGGTTCTTGCGCCGGTAACATTCTCCTGCATAACGGAGTTCACCTTGTCGAGCTTTTTCTGCACTATCGAAAACATCGGAGATGCTTTCCAAAGGAGAAAAGCGAGTATCGCGAGCTGTATCGGGAGCGCACAGATGAGGACTATTCCGAAATTAACGTTCAGCGAAAGCGCCATAACGATACCGCCGACGAAGGTGATGGGAGCCCTTATAAACATTCTGAGCGCCTGAGCGACGAAATCCTGAACCATCGTGACGTCGTTGGTAAGGCGGGTAACCAGCGAGCCGGTAGTGAATTTATCGGTCTGCTGAAAGGAGAGGCTCATTACCTTCGAAAAAACGTCTTTTCTGAGGTCGTTACCGAAATTTTGCGAAGCGGCACTTGCAAATCCTGAAGCGGAGGCTCCTGAAATACCGCCCAAGATAACGAGTCCGAGCATAGTAAGACCGGTGGTGAGGATAAGTGACATATTGTTACCCAAAACGCCGTCATTTACGATAGTGGACATCAGCTTCGGCTGAAAAAGGTCAATTAGTACCTCACCAAGCATACACAAGGGTGAAAGCAGGGCAAAGAACCAGTAGGGTTTAATATATTTAGCGAGTTTCATCGGGGGAGGTTCTCCTTTCGGGGTAATATTTATCAAGCAGATTATTTCTGAGTACCAGTAAAATGCGTTTGAGCGATTCGGTATCCTCGGCTGACACGCCTTCCATAAGCTGCTCTTCAAAATTTTTGATAGCCTCGCGCACTAAGCGGTGGTACTCCCAACCCTTTTCGGTGAGGAATATCTTATAGCTGCGCAGGTCATTTTCGTCAGTTTCGCGCCTGATAAAGCCGTCGGACTCCATATTTTGCAGAGTAACGCTGACGGTCGGAGCCTTAAGATGAGTTTTTTTCGCAAGCTCAAACTGGGAGCATCCGTCGTTAAACGCGAGGTGGAACAGTAAATGCCGATACCCGCCTTTGACTCCGAGCTTTTCCACGTTATTTCTTATATTATCATGAAACAGCTTGGAGAGCTCGTTAATTACCATCATAGCAGTAAAATCAGGGGGTAAAGGACGGCTGTGAGGAGCGTCCTTTTGGGGAGCCTTTTGCAAATCAAAATCATCATTTTTCTCCATAACCAACATCCCTTCATTAAGATTAATTAGTTTTCTAACTAATTGTATTCAAAGAGGTAGCTTTTGTCAAGAGGGCGGAGTAAAAAAAAGTCGGCGGCGATGTTCCTGCGGGAGTGTCCGGCTCGATATATTTGCCGTTCGGCAAATTCGCGGTGCTCACAGTGTGAGCACCGCGAGCGCAAAGCGCATATCGAGCCTGCATAGGATGTAAAAAATCGCCGCCGACTTGTGCGGGAACAGCAAAAAAGTACTGAAGAAAAGAATTCCTCAGTACTTTGGATTATTTATCGGATTTATCTTCGCTCTTGAAGCTGCTCTTGAGCTTGTCAAGGAAGCTGCGGCGTTTTGAATAGTTTTTATCGCTGGAGATTTTCTCGAATTCGCGGAGCGCCTCTTTTTGTTTAGAGGAAAGTCCGGTGGGAACCTCGATGTTTATTCTGACGTACTGCTCACCGCGGCCCTTGCCGTTGACGTAGGGGATACCCTTGTTGCGAAGGCGGAAAACGGTACCGGGCTGAGAGCCTTCGGGTATATTATATTTGACCTTGCCGTCGATGGTGGGAACGGTTATCTCATCACCGAGGGTAGCCTGAGCGAAGGTGACGGGAATATCGCACCAAACATCGAAGCCGTCCCTTTCGAAGAGGGGGTGCGGACGGACAGAAACGGTAACGGCCATATCACCGGAAGGACCGCCGTTGACACCGTTATCTCCCTGACCGCGAATAACGAAGGTCTGGCCGTCGTTTATACCTGCGGGGATGTCGACGGTCTGCTTGAGTGTGCGCCTTACCCTGCCAAGTCCGTTACAAGAAGAGCAGGGAGTTTTGATGACCTTACCCTTACCGCCGCACTTTTTGCAGACTTTAGTAGTCTGGATAATGCCGAGAGGAGTACGCTGTGAAACTCTGACGTGACCGCTGCCGCCGCATTCGCTGCAGGTTTCGGGAGAAGTACCCGAAGCGGCGCCGGAGCCGGAACAGGTACGGCAGGTTTCGAGGCGCTGGAAGCTAACCTCTTTTTGACAGCCCCACGCAGCCTCAAGGAAGGAAACAACGACATTTAGCTGAATATCATTACCGCGGATGGCTTGGTTGGGATTACGCGTTCTTGTGGACCCGCCGAAACCGCTGAATATATTTTCGAAGATATCGCCGAGATCCTCAAAGCCGAAACCGCCGCCGAAGCCGCCGCCGAAACCTCCTGCACCTGCGTTATAGGAAGGATCCACACCGGCGTGGCCAAACTGGTCGTATCGGGATTTTTTTTCGGGATCAGAGAGTACCTCGTACGCTTCACCGATCTCTTTAAACTTCGCCTCTGCATCTTTATCGCCGGGATTGAGGTCGGGGTGATATTTTTTGGCGAGTGAGCGGTAGGCTTTTTTTATCTCGTCATCGCTGCAGCCTTTTTTTAGACCCAGCGACTCGTAATAGTCTTTTTTTTCAGGCAAAATAACACCTCATCTATAAGTAAAAGCGGGCAAGCCGCCGGGGACGCGAGCTTGTCGGCGACGCGTCCCCTTATATTTTTAAATATTAACGATTACTCAGCGTCCTTGTAATCTGCATCTACATAGGGCTCCTCTTCGGGAGCAGCACCTGTACCGGAAGCTCCGTCGGGAGCCTGACCTGCAGCAGCCTGAGCCTTATAAACCTTTTCGGATACCTCGTAGAACTTCTTCTGGAGCTCCTCTTGCTTTGATTTGATGAGCTCAGCATCGGTTCCCTTGAGAGCCTCTTTGAGATCGGTAATCTTGCTTTCGAGCTCTGACTTATCAGCCGCATCGAGCTTATCACCGAGCTCGTTTATCGTCTTTTCGGACTGATATACCATCTGGTCGGCGCCGTTGCGCAGATCGATCTCCTCGCGGCGCTTCTTATCCTCTTCAGCGAACTGTTCGGCTTCCTTAACAGCCTTTTCGATGTCGTCCTTGGACATATTGGTGGAGGAGGTAATGGTAACGGTCTGCTCCTTACCGGTACCCATATCCTTAGCGGAAACGTGAACGATACCGTTAGCGTCTATATCGAAGGAAACCTCGATCTGAGGAACTCCTCTGGGAGCAGGGGGGATTCCGTCAAGGCGGAACATTCCCAAAGTTTTGTTATCCTTAGCCATCTCACGCTCGCCCTGCAGGATGTGTACCTCAACGGAGGTCTGACCGTCAGCGGCGGTGGAGAAAACTTGAGATTTCTTGGTGGGAATGGTGGTGTTTCTGTCAATGATCTTGGTAAAAACGCCGCCGAGAGTTTCGATACCGAGAGAGAGGGGAGTTACGTCGAGGAGTAAAAG
>CAJGEB010000009.1 GCA_904502045.1 uncultured Oscillospiraceae bacterium | reverse complement strand
TCGCCGAATGTTTAGATAAAAAAGCAGGTGGGAGAGGAGGAATCGCGACGCTACTGCGCCGTAGCGTGATCGGGGATATCGGGGGAAAGGGTATTTTTGATTTCGGAGAAGAGCTTTTCGGTTTTGGAGATGAGCTCGACGGGGTCACAGTTATTTTCGATAACGTAATCGGACTGAGAGGTATAGAAGAGCTCGTCGTTTTGAGCTTCGATGCGCTGGAGAGCGTCGGCGGTGGAAAGGTGATCGCGCTGAATGATACGGGAGAGGCGGCGCTCCTTGTCGGCGATGACGGAAACGATGGCATCGCACTGTTTATTGAAACCGCTTTCGAAGAGGGTGGGAGCATCGAGGATAGCGATGTTGAAGTCGCTGTCGGAACCGATTATTTCGAGGCGGCGGTTAATTTCGTCGATAATGTAAGGGAAGATGGTTTTGTTGAGGGTGGTAAGATTTTTCTTATCGGAGAAAACGATGTTGGCGAGTTTTTTTCTGTTGAGGGATCCGTCCTCGTTGAGAATAATGCAGGAAAATTTGAGGACGAGATCGCAAAGGCAGTTTTTGTTGGTATCGGTAATGTCGCGGGACACCTTATCGGCGTCGATGATGATATAGCCGTTTTTGCGGAGGATTTCCGATACAGTAGATTTACCGGCACCGGTCTGACCGGTAAGTCCGACGATTCTGAGTCTTTTCATAGGTGTCCATCCTTTCGGTGTAAAAAAATAAGATTAAAGGGAGATCTCTCTGAAAGCGGCAGCGCGAAGGAGTCTGTTGTAGACGGCAAGACCGATACCGTCGAGGGAGGGTTTACGGGCAAAAACGGTACGGGCGCCGCGCTGGTCGAGAGTACGGAGCGCTTCAAAGAGGTTGTGCGCCATGGAGAGCGGATCGTTTTGGGATCCGAAAGAAACAGCCTTTTCGGGCGGGATATCGGGGATATCTTCGTCAAAGCAAAGAGCAAAACGGTTGGGGTCGGCATTGATGAAGGAAATGAAATTCTCGCGGGAAGCATCGACAATGGTTATTTCGGCGTTTGGGGAGTAGTGCTTGTATTTCATACCCGGGGAAGCGGCGACCTCGTTTTTTTCGAGGGATCGCAAAACTGCGGGGGATATATCAACGGAACCGAGAATGGCTTCAAGCTCAGCGGGACTTACGGCTCCCGGTCTGAGAATGCAGGGACGGGGTCCGACGAGGGAAATGACGGTGGATTCAACTCCGAACTTGCAGTCGAAGGACTCCAAAATGACGTTTACTCTTCCGCCGAGCTCCTCTTTACAGTGCTTTGCACAGGTGATGCTCGGTCTGCCCGATACGTTTGCGCTCGGAGCCGCGACCGGACATCCCGCCGCCCTGATAACAGCGCGTGCGATCTCGTTTTCGGGCATCCTGACAGCAACGGTATCGAGTCCTGCCGTGACGTTTTGGGGCACAACAGAGGATTTTTTTAATATTATTGTGAGCGGACCCGGCCAAAAGCGGTCTGCTAAAGCTGTCGCCACGGGCGGAATCTCCCGTGCGATATTGCAAAGGTCATCTCTGTCCGCGATGTGTACGATGAGAGGGTTATCCTGCGGTCTGCCCTTTGCGACGAATATTTTGTCGACAGCAGAGGAGTCGAGTGCGTTTGCGGCAAGTCCGTAGACCGTTTCGGTGGGAATAACTGCAAGCTCCCCGCGCTTTATCGCATCAGCAGCGACACGTACTCCGTCATCAGTCGGCGAAAAGGCAGATACAATTACGGTGTTTAACAAAATGCAAGGCATCTCCTTTATTTAAAGGAATTACAAATAGTATAAGTGACGAATAAAAATACTTTTGGTATCCAAATCGGTGAGGGATTATTCCTGTTCGCCCTTTAATTTTTCGGCGGTGTCGAAGGATCTGAGGGCGTCCACGACCTCATCGAGAGCGCCGTTCATAATGGCGTCGATTTTATAGAGGGTGAGTCCGATGCGGTGGTCGGTAACGCGGCCTTGGGGGAAGTTGTAGGTTCTGATGCGTTCGCTGCGGTCACCTGCTCCGACCTGCAGTTTGCGTTCGTTTGCGATTTTTTCGGTCTGTTCGCGCTGCGCCCTTTCGTAGAGGCGGGAGCGCAGTATCTTCATAGCGCGTTCCTTGTTTTTATACTGACTACGCTCGTCCTGACATTCAACGACGGTGTTGGTGGGCAGGTGGGTGATTCTGATAGCGGATTCGGTCTTGTTAACGTGCTGACCGCCGGCTCCGCCCGAACGGTAGGTATCTATCTGAAGGTCGGCGGGATTTATCTCAAATTCCACCTCTTCGACCTCGGGAAGCACCGCTACCGTAACGGTCGAGGTGTGTATTCTGCCGGAAGCCTCGGTGTCGGGAACCCTTTGCACTCTGTGGACTCCGCTTTCAAATTTGAGCTTGGAGTATGCTCCGTCGCCTTCGATAAGGAAGGATACTTCTTTAAATCCGCCGAGCTCTGTGGGACTTTCGCTTAGTATTTCAGACTTCCAGCCCTTAGTTTCGGCATACATCGAATACATACGGTAAAGGGATCCTGCAAAAAGTGCAGCTTCGTCGCCGCCTGCAGCTCCGCGAATTTCTATAACTACGTTTTTGTCGTCGTTGGGATCCTTCGGAAGTAGTAAAATTTTGAGCTCCTCTGCAAAAATCTCGGAATTTTTCTTGCTTTCTTCGAGTTGCTCCACTGCCATAGCCTTGAACTCGGGATCAAGTCCGCCGCCCTCAAGGAGTTCCGCTGCTTCCTCGTATTCTGCCATTGCCGCCTTGTACTCCTTATACTTCGCAACGACTCCCTCAAGATTTTTATATTCCTTGGCGACATTTTTATATTCAACCGGATCGTTTACTATATTCGGATCCGACAATTTCTCGCACAGTACCTCGTACCTTTTTTCTACTTCACTCAGCTTGTCAAACATATATCTGCTGCTCCTTAATTATTAATATTGTTTTCGTCAGGACGAATAACACTTTTTATAAATTTTTCCGCTTTCGCTCTGGGAGTTAAAAATTCACGGCCGCATCCTTCACATCGCAGTCGAAAATCTATTCCCGACCGCAACACAGTAAATTTATTCGAGCCGCACGGGTGATTCTTTTTCATAATAATACTGTCCCCCGGCCGTATATCCAAAATACTCCCTCCTCATAAGAGTCTTTTTTCATTATAACAGATTTATACCCCCTATGGCAACATCTTTATCACTATTTGATTAAATACCACAGCACCCCCTCCGATACGGCGAGCCGCCCCGCGCTTTAGCGCGGCGGGAGCGAAGCTCCCGAGCCAAAATCGGAGATTTTGGCAGGCGGCTCGCCTAAGGAGGAGGGAGGAGTAAATTTTGCAGAATACCGAGGGGGCAGAGCGAATATAAATGGGAAAGAAGGTATAAATAGGAGGTATGAGAAGTGGCGAACTACAAACCGGAAGGATGGTTAATAGATACAGCGGAGAACAGGAATATATTGAAGAGCTTTCAAAACTTAAGTGACGCTTGTATGCAGGGAAAGATAGTAGAAGGAAGAGCGGTAGTATGCAATTCTGAACACGACCTGATAGTTGATTTGGGATGCATGAGGGGAATAATTCCGAAAAACGAGGGAGCAATCGGGATTGCAGAAGGAAAAGCGAAGGATATATCAATAATATCGAGGGTAAATAAGCCGGTAGCGTTCAAGGTAACGGGATTCAGGAAAAATGTTGCGGGAATGATCGAGGCGGAATTGTCAAGACGACTTGCACAGGAGGAATGCTGTGAAAATTACATATCGAAGCTGAGGTCGGGAGATGTTCTTGAAGCGCAGGCTACACATCTTGAGCCGTTTGGCTGTTTTGTAGATATAGGGTGCGGAATATCTTCACTGATACCAATTGATATGATAAGCATATCGCGAATAGCTCACCCGTCTGACAGATTTAAGGTTGGGGATAGGTTGTACGGTGTGGTTAAGGATAACGACGGCAATGGTAAGATATCGCTGTCGCACAAGGAGCTTTTGGGTAACTGGACTCAAAATGCAGAACGGTTTATTCCGGGGGAAACGGTAGCGGGAATCGTGCGCTCGGTTGAAAGCTACGGAATATTTATAGAGCTTGCACCGAATTTGGCAGGACTCGCGGAAGTGCGCGACGATGTGCGTGTCGGACAACGGGCAAGCGTATACATAAAGAGCGTAATACCGGAAAAAATGAAGATAAAACTGATAATCGTGGACTGCTTTGATGCGGATTACGAAAATCCGGAATTGGAATATTACATCACCGAGGGGCATTTGTCAAATTGGAGATATTCACCCGAAAACTGCAGTAAAATAATAGAGACGCAGTTTTAGTTACCGTTCGCCCGTTCCCTTTCGGCACGAGATTACTGCTGTTAATATCTGTACCCGCCCCCGCGCCCCCGCGGCTACGCCGCGCCGCTTTTGAAGCGGGGACCAAAATCGGAGATTTTGGTCGGGGGCGCGCGGGGCAGAGTAGAGAGAAGGGTAGCGAGGGGAAAGAGAGAAGGGAACGGGCTTAAATAGCGATTGACAAGAGGGAAAAAATGTAATATGATAGGGAAGGATAAAAAAGCAGTCCAAAAGGCAGAGGCGGCTGAATAGGCGAAGAGCTTAGAAGGCGCAAGAAAAGAAAGGAATGGTAATCATGAAAATTTTTATCGATACCGCTAACGTAAAAGAGATAAAAGAGGTATACGAAATGGGAGTCCTTGGTGGAGTAACCACCAATCCTTCTATAATAGCTAAGGAAGGAAAAGTATTTGAGGATGCAGTAAAGGAGATAACCGAGATAGTAGGAAACGACTGTCTGATATTTGCAGAGGTTATATCTTTGGAAGCAGACGGAATGGTAAAGGAAGCGAAGGAGCTTTCCAAGATCCATCCGAATATAATCATAAAGATCCCGATGTGCAAAGAAGGACTTAAGGCGGTAAGCAGACTTAAGGGAACGGGAATAAAGACGACCTGCACACTGGTATTTTCAGCGGCACAGGCACTTCTTGCAGCAAGAGCAGGAGCGAGCTACGTAGCACCGTTTATGGGAAGACTTGACGATATCGGATCTGACGGACTTATCCTCATTTCTGATATAGCAGATATCTTTGCAATGCACGATATCAAAACAGAGATCATCGTAGCAAGCACCCGCGGCCCGATGCATATAATAGATGCAGCGAAGGCAGGAGCAGATATAGCAACTGTACCGTACAAGGTAATCATGCAGATGTGCGAGCATCCGCTGACCACCAACGGACTTGCAAAGTTTATGAAAGACTGGGAAAGCGTACCTAAGAAATAAGCAGTAAAGAAAAAAAGGCTGATTCTTATGAGGAGGGTTTGAATATCCCGTGGAACCGGCCGATTGACGAGTACGAAGAATCAGACAGTGTAGCATAAAACGCTATACTGTCTGTTTTTTTGAAAAAATGCCGGTATTTCCTTTTGATACTGTCTTAGGAATAATATCAGAATACACCCCATTATTGACAAGTTGGAGCAAATCTGCTATACTGATAGTAGAACCAGATGTGGCTCGTGCCTGCGGATTTTTTCGTTGACCTTGCCTGAAGCATCTGATTCTTTTTTATTTTTTCAATTTCAATCACTTCAAGAGCGCGAGCATCACACAAACTATTATATTTTTCCTCGACAGCCTTAGATAACGAAAATTGCACGTCACCGCTTGACTTTTCGGAATTTTATGATATATACTTTTAGTAGCAGTTTGTCGGTTTCCGGCACTCTGCGAAGCAGAATCGCTAATGTTGGGGAATTGGACCCCTTCATTTAAAGCGGTTCCTTCGGAAAGTGTTTCTCCAAGGGCCTTAGAGCCCCCAACGGCTGTTTTAGCTGACGGAGGAACATTTTCCAAAGGGTGAGATTGACACACGTCTTGGACGTACACCTTGGGGGCTTTTTTAAGTCATCGAGAAATTCAATCTCACTCTTTTTATATCTCCCAATTGACATTTTCCGTCTGCTGTGCTACACTGCTATCGAAAGAAGGCAATTTGCTTGAAGTGTTGGGATGTTTCTCCCGGGTGGCACTTCCTGCGGGTTGCCTTTTTTATATCTCCCAATTGACATTTTCTGTCTGCTGTGCTATTTTATTATCAGAAAGTGTTTCTCCAAGGGCCTTAGAGCCCCAACGGCTGTTTTAGCTGAAGGAGGAACATTTTTCTCGGAGCTCTCTTGTATATCGCCAATCGCATTTTGCGTAGTAGCGATGGTAGAGAGCTCTGATTTTTTTACATGTCCGTAATGCTCTCAACTGTCTTAGGAATAATATCAGAATACACCCCATTGACAATATCTAACAAATCTGACATACTTATATCAGCAGAAGTACGGGCCTGAAAATCCGAGCTACCTTGTGTAGAATCTTCTGCTGTTTTTTGCTCTTATTGAGTATAGCGGACCAAATTCCGTCCTGTTGTCAATTTTGAAATCACAAAATAAGCCGGAAATTTCTCTCCCGCTGTTTCGCCGTAACCAAGCAAAAGCTATCGTGTGTTCTGCTTCTGTTGCGTTGACATTTTCCGTCTGCTGTGCTATTTTATTATCAGAGTGAGATTGACACACGCCTTGGACGTACACCTCGGGGGCTTTTTTAAGTCATCGAGAAATTCAATCTCGCTCTTTTTATCTCTCCCAATTGACGTTTTCTTCCTGCTGTGCTATACTACCTCTTGCAAGGTTGAGCAAGCGAGATACCTCGGCAGGTTGGATGCCTATGGTGGTTAGCATTTGCTCTGCCTTGTTTTTGTTTCTAAAAGCATATTTACACCTCGTGCGTATCTGTTTTCTGTGCTTTTGTTATACCACATTCCCGCATTTTTTAAAGCTTGATACAAAAATAAAGCCGAAACTTTTCGTTTCGGCTTTTGTAATATGTAAAGATTATTCTACGGAGATGATGAAGTAGTAGACCGGCTGACCGCCGTCGAGTACCGTCAGATCGACGTCATCGGGGATTACCTCTCTGGCGGCGAGCTCAACTTCCTCAGCCTGAGCGGAAGAAACGTCTGCGCCGTAATATATGGTAACGAGGGAGCTGTCCTTCTTGACCATCGACTTAATGAGCTTTACGCAGGAGCGGCTGAGATCCTTGCCGACAAAAGCGAGCTTACCGTTTTCGATAGCCATTATCTCGCCCTTTTTCATTTTATGTCCGTCGAAATCGGCATCGCGGGCAGCGAAGGTGACGAGTCCGGTCGAAACAGCCTCAAACGCCTTGGACATATTTATCATATTTTTCTCGGCGGAAAGGTCGGGGTCGAAGGAGAGAATAGCGGAAATTCCCTGAGGAATCGTCCTTGTGGGGAGTACGCACACATTTCTGTCGGCGAGCTTTATAGTCTGCTCGGCAGCCATAATAATATTTTTGTTGTTGGGGAGTACGAACACCGTCTGTGCAGGAACCGACTGTACCGCATTCAAAATGTCGTCGGTGGAGGGATTCATCGTCTGTCCGCCGCTTACTACGGTATCGGCGCCGAGCTCGGTGAAGAAGGTTTTGAGTCCTTCGCCGGCGGCAACGGCTACGAATCCGTATCTTACGCTCGGGTCGACCGGAACGTATCCAAAGGTCTGAGCGTTGTTTTCGGCAGGACGCTCCTTTTTGAGCTGTCTGTTCTGCTCATCCATATTTTCTATCTTGATGGAAGATAGGGTTCCGTGTTTGAGTGCCTCGGTTAGCACGTCTCCGGGGTCGTTCGTGTGAACGTGGCATTTTACTATATCCTCGTCCTCAACGACAACGGCGCTGTCACCCATCGACTCAACGAAGGCTCTGAATGCAGCGGCATCAAAAACGAGGTCCTCAGCTTTATTTATAATGAATTCGGTGCAGTACATAAAATCGGAATATATCTCCACCTGAGCGGCGGCGGGAGCCGAAGATGCCTTTTCCGCACCCGACTCTATCATAACTCCGTCGCGGAGCACCGAGAGCATTCCCTCAAGTATAACGACGTATCCTGCTCCGCCCGAGTCAACGACTCCGGCTTTTTTGAGCACCGGCAGCAGATTCGGGGTATCGGCAAGTGTATTTTTAGCCTCCGCAAGCATATATTCAAACACCGCAACGGCATCGTTGTTCGTTTCGGCAAATGCGGCTGCCTTTTCGGCAGATACTCTTGCAACGGTAAGAATGGTTCCCTCAGTGGGCTTCATTACCGCCTTGTACGCCGCCTCGACTCCTATATTAAAGGAGCGCGCGAGGTCCATACCGTCAGCCTCTTTTTTGCCTGCGAGTCCTTTTGATACTCCTCTGAACAAAAGCGAGAGAATAACTCCCGAGTTACCTCTTGCTCCTCTGAGCAGTGCGCTCGCCGCGCATTTCGAAACTTCTGCTACGTCGCAGTCCCCAAGCAGCTTCAGCTCCCTTGCGGCGCACGACATAGTCATCGACATATTGGTTCCGGTATCTCCGTCCGGCACGGGAAATACATTCAGTTCATCAATATTTCTTTTGTGATTTTGTATATTGTTGGACGCAGAAATGAACGCGTCCCTCAACAAATTTCCTTGAAGCACGTAATCTACTCTCCCTTATTGGAAGGCGCGGCGTCAAGCTTCATACTGTCTACGAAGACGTTGACCTTTCCCACCCGAAGACCTGTGGCCTCCTCAACGGTGTACCTTACCTTATTAATAATACTTTTAACGATTGCGGCGACGTTCACGCCATAGGTAACTTCAATGTGAAGCTCAATGTGGAGCTTTCCGTTGACCGATTTTACAGCTACGCCCTTATCAACGTCGTTTTTGCGGAAAAAGGCGCGGAGCTCCTGATTGGGCGAAGAAGGAACCATACCCGAAACGCCGAAGCACTCGGAGGCTGCAAATCCTATAAGCCGAGCAAAGTATTCTTTGGAAATTTCAATGGAGCCGGCGGATCTTTCAATAGATATCATAGCATAATCTCCTTCTTTAAATTTGTCGAACACTTCGACACACATTTATATTCTACACTAAATCTCAAACAAAAACAAGAGTAATCGTGATTATTTTTCAAGAGCTATTCGTTCAATAGCGACGCACTTTCCGGTTTTGTTATCTATTTCGGCAAAAATTCCGTTGATTTTGCAGGGTCCGTCTGCATTTTCAAAGGTTACCGGCAGCTTAGTTATCATCTTTTTTACCGCAAGCTCCGTCTTAACCCCGATTACAGAATTTATCGGTCCGCACATTCCTATATCGGTGATATATCCGGTTCCGCCCGAAAGTATCGTTTCATCTGCTGTCTGCACGTGCGTATGCGTACCGAAAACGAGTGATACCCGACCGTCAAAATACCGTGCAAACGCTATCTTTTCGGCAGTAGCCTCTGCGTGCAGATCCACTATTATTATTTTACTGTCGTTTTCCGAAAGTATTCTTTCCATGCACGAAAACGGACTCTCATACACATCCAAATATACCTCACCCATTAAATTCACGACGTTTGCACGGAAATTCATCTTTTCAAAAAGATAGTTACCGACTCCGCTCGCCGACGGGTGCATATTTGCAGGACGGATAATTCCCACGTTTTTATCCAGCTCCTCACTGATCTCACGGCGCTTAAACACGTGGTTACCCGTTGTGATTATATCCGCTCCGCAACTGAACAAGTCCGATGCGGAATTTTTAGATATTCCGTTGCCTTCAGCAGAGTTTTCTCCGTTTACTATCACAAGCTCCGCTTCGTACCTCTTTCGCAATCCCGGCAGTACTCCCATCAGGCTTTCCCGTCCCGCTCTTCCAACTACATCACCAAGCGCGATAATTTTCATTCTATTCACTTCCTTACTGTTCTGTTACCGATTTTCGCTTTCATTCTCCGCTGCATTCCATTTCGGCGGTCCGCCGGCGGAAACTCCGTTTCCGCTTGGCGCGACATGGTCGCGCCTAACAAAAGCTACGCTTTTGTCGGCGGACCGCCGAAGCGGGAGAGCTGTGTAATGAAAGCGAAAAAATGAACCAAGAGAGCCGAGGGGGAACGGCGCGCTTGGTTCGTGTGATTATTTTGCGTACTCGATAGCTCTGCTTTCGCGAACGACATGGACCTTGATCTGACCGGGATATTCCATTTCGTCCTCGATACGTTTAACGATATCGCGGGCAACGATAACGATCTGATCGTCGCTGATGACATCGGGCTTAACGAGGATTCTGATTTCGCGGCCGGCCTGGATAGCGAAGCAGTTGTCGACACCCTCGAAGGAGTTGGCGATACTTTCGAGTTTTTCAAGGCGCTTAACGTAATTTTCGAGATTTTCGCGTCTTGCGCCGGGTCTTGCGGCGGAAACGGCATCGGCGGCTTGAACAAGACAAGCGATAATGCTTTGGGGCTCGACGTCGCCGTGATGAGCTTCGATAGCGTGGATGACCTGGGGATTTTCCTTGTATTTTTTGGCGATATCCACACCGATGTCGACGTGGGATCCTTCAATTTCGTGGGTCATGGACTTACCGATATCGTGGAGAAGACCGGCGCGTCTTGCGGTATTAACGTCTGCACCTATCTCGGCAGCGAGCATACCGGCAATGTGAGCGACCTCAATGGAATGAACGAGAACGTTTTGACCGTAGCTGGTACGGTAACGCATTCTTCCGAGGAGCTTAACAATCTCAGGGTGGACTGCGTGAACTCCGGATTCAATAACAGCGCGTTCGCCGTCCTGCTTAATTTTGGTTTCGACTTCCTTGCGGGATTTTTCGATCATTTCCTCGATTCTTGCAGGATGGATACGGCCGTCCTGGATGAGTTTTTCGAGGCACAGACGAGCGGTTTCGCGTCTTACCGGATCGAAGCTGGAAAGAGTGATGGCTTCGGGAGTATCATCAATGATGAGGTCAACACCGGTAAGGGTCTCGATGGTGCGGATATTACGGCCTTCGCGACCGATAATGCGTCCCTTCATCTCGTCGTTGGGGAGAGGAACTACCGAAACGGTGGACTCCACAGCGAAATCGGAAGCACATCTGCTGATGGCGAGAGATATGTACTCCTTAGCCTTTTGCTCGGATTCCTCTTTGAGAGCCTGCTCGTACTGGTTGATCTTAACAGCTTTTTCATGAGTGAGCTCATTGTCGAGGGTGGAGAGGAGGTGGTCCTTAGCCTGCTCAATAGTAAGGCCGGAAATTTTCTCAAGCATCTCGAATTGATGTTTTTTGAGGTCCTCAACCTCTTTGAGCTTAGAGGCGGCCTCGTCGATTTTTGACTGAAGGAGATTTTCTTTTTTCTCGAGGTTATCGAGTTTTTTATCGAAAGCCTCTTCTTTTTGTTGGAGCCTATGCTCCTGGCGCTGAACTTCAACGCGGCGTTCTTTGAGGTCCTTTTCGGCTTCAGCGCGCTGCTTGTGGATCTCGTCCTTAGCTTCAAGCAAAGCTTCTTTTTTCTTTGCGGCGGATTCCTTGATAGCGTCCGATACTATACGTTTAGCTTCTTCTTCGGCGGAACCGAGTTCAGCTTCGGCAACCTTACGTCTATAAGAAGCGCCTAAGAAAAAGGCGCACACTCCGCCGACAAGGAGACCGGCAATACCGGCAACAATACTCCATAATACTTCTGTCGGCAAAATTATCCCTACTTTACTAAAAATTTTTTGCATCCAATCAACATTTTATATTGCAAATAAATATTTGAAATGAGATTTAAAATACAATAAGTATATTTTAACTCCATAATGACTCAGTGTCAAGAAATTTTACAAGTTTAATATGTAAGAGAATGCATATTTACAGAATATTTATAAAAATGGAGCAAAGAGAAGGGTGGGAGGGTACAAAAAAAGAGGGGAAAGAGTAAAAATTATGCGGAATAACTAAAAAGGTGAGGATAAAAGAGGAAAACGGAGTATTTGGGAGAATTTTTGAGATAAAAAGGGGGACAAATCGGGGAAAAGTGGGAAAAATCAAAAATATTGCGGGAAAATGCAAAAAAATTCAAAAAAATCCTTGACAATTGCGTAGGGTATGATATATTTTATATCGTTCTTTTTGCATCTGTTGGGCAAATAAAAATTTGCT
The DNA here is from genome assembly GCA_904502045.1 of uncultured Oscillospiraceae bacterium. Taxonomy (GTDB): domain Bacteria; phylum Bacillota; class Clostridia; order Oscillospirales; family Ruminococcaceae; genus RGIG8367. Next base: position 5,158 of record CAJGEB010000009.1, on the reverse strand, counting down.
TTCGTGTAAGCGTATGCGCCGCCTAAAAACGAGTGGAAACTACGATTAGACAACCTTTTGCGGGGCGCGGCGTCAAAAGCTTATGCGGGTCGACAGGTTTTTTTATTAGAAAATTTTAAAATCTTGCGTGACTGAAATCCGCAAAGGGGGATGCAGAATTGGGAGATAATTTTATTATCAATCTGAAAAACATCGTCGTAGATTTTGACGGCGAGCGCGTGTTGAAGGGAATAAATCTGGATATACGCGACAAGGAATTTGTCACCTTTTTAGGTCCGTCGGGCTGCGGAAAGACAACGACGCTGAGGATAATCGGCGGATTCGTTGAGCCTACCGAGGGTGACATTTATTTTGAAGGAAAGAAGATAAACGGAATGCCGCCGCACAAAAGGCAGGTAAATACGGTATTCCAGAGGTACGCGCTGTTTCCGCACCTGAATGTGTACGAAAACGTCGCGTTCGGACTGCGTCTGAAGAAGATGTCGGAAAAAGAGATAAAGATGAAGGTAAGCGAGGCAATCGACCTTGTGAATATGCGCGGGTACGAGAGCAGAAGCATACATTATCTTTCCGGAGGACAGATGCAGAGAGTAGCGATAGCAAGAGCTATCGTAAACAGACCGAAGGCATTACTGCTTGATGAGCCGCTCGGAGCGCTCGACTTAAAATTACGCAAAGAGATGCAAATAGAACTGAAAAAGATACAGCAGAGTGCCGAGATAACCTTCATATACGTTACACACGACCAAGAGGAAGCGCTGACGATGTCGGATACGGTAGTGGTAATGAAGGACGGAATAATTCAGCAGATAGGAACTCCTCAGGACGTATACAACGAGCCGACCAACGCGTTCGTGGCGGACTTCATCGGAGAGAGCAACATTATTGACGGACTTATGCACCGTGACTACGAGGTTGAGTTTGCGGGCAAGATATTCAAGTGCGTGGATAAGGGCTTTGACGAGATGGAGAGGGTAGAAGTCGTTATCAGACCTGAGGATATAAAGATATCGTCGGTTGAGGACGGAGCTATTTCGGGAATGGTCGAGTCTGTTATCTTCAAGGGAGTACATTACGAGATGATAGTGGATTCCTTCGGAAGCAAATGGATGATACATTCGACGATGTGTGAGCAGGTCGGAACGATGATAGGAATGAATATAAACCCGGAGGATATCCACATAATGAAGAAGTCGGATTCGGAGGAATAAAAGATGAACCAAAAAATCTTCTCCGCACCGTACCTTTTGTGGATGCTGCTTTTTACGATAATACCGCTTGGACTCGTAGTGTTTTTTGCATTTACCGATTCGAACGGGGCGTTTACCCTTGAAAATATATCCAAAGTGGGAGATTACGCTTCCACGCTGTTCAAATCAGTATGGCTTGCGGCGGTATCGACGGTGATATGCCTTTTGATATCCTACCCGTTTGCCTATATAATATCGCGCAAGAAGGATCACCAGAAAAGAATAATGGTAATGCTGGTAATGCTTCCGATGTGGATGAACTTTTTGCTGCGTACTTACGCGTGGATGACTCTTCTTGAGAAAAACGGACTTATCAATAAGTTTTTCGGACTTTTCGGACTTGGTCCGTTTGAGATGATAAACACGCAGGGAGCAGTAGTTTTGGGAATGGTGTATAACTACATTCCCTTTATGATACTGCCGCTTTACAGCGTAATGCTCAAGATAGACCCGAGGGTAGTCGAGGCTGCTCAGGACCTCGGAGCAACTCCCTCACAGGTGCTTATGAAGGTATTGCTGCCTTTAAGCTGGCCCGGAATCTCCACCGGAATCACGATGGTGTTCGTTCCGGCGGTAAGTACCTTCATAATCTCCAGAATGCTCGGCGGCGGCGCAAACCTGCTCATAGGCGACCTTATTGACCTGCAGTTTGTGGGTAACTCCTACAATCCCAACTTGGGAGCAGCCATCTCGCTTGTGCTGATGGTAATAATGCTGCTTTGTATGAGTATATTTAACCAGTTTGAAGAAAACGAGGAGGCGGCGTTATTATGAAAAAGCTTTCCAAGATATACACCGGACTCGTATTCCTCTTTTTGTACGCTCCCATCTTCGTGCTGATTGCGTACTCCTTCAACGAATCAAAGAGCCGCTCCAAATGGACGGGATTTACTTTTGACTGGTACGTGAAGCTGTTTAACAACGATGAGATAATCCAAGCGCTGCTTAATACGCTGCTTATTGCGGTTATCTCCTGCATCGCTGCAACCGTGCTCGGTACTGCGGCGGCTATCGGAATTGATAAAATGAACAAGAAGCTGAGAGGTGCGGTAGTTAACGTGACCTACCTGCCGATACTCAATCCTGAGATAGTAACCGGCGTTTCGCTGATGCTGCTTTTCACCTTCCTCAAGATAGAATTCGGATACACTACCCTTATTCTTGCGCACATCTCTTTCGGAGTTCCTTACGTAATATTCAACGTGCTTCCGAAATTAAAGCAGATGGACAAATATATTTACGATGCGGCGCTCGACTTAGGCTGCAGTCCCTTTAAGGCGTTCTGGAAGGTAGTCGTGCCTGAGATATCTCCCGGAATCGTTTCCGGTGCGCTTATGGCGTTCACCTATTCCTTGGACGACTTCGTTATAAGCTACTTTACCAGCGGTGTTGAGTCCCAGACCTTGCCGATAAAGATATTCTCAATGACGAGAAGAAAGGTAAGTCCTGAGGTAAACGCTCTGTCTACCATCATTTTCCTCGTTACTTTGACGGTACTCCTCATCATCTACCTCAAGGATTCCAAAAAAGAGAAGATGACGAAAGTTAAGAAAAGAGGTGAGGCGATATGAAAAAGCTCTTAGCTCTCATACTTGTCGCCCTTACCGTAATTTCCGCCTTTGCAGTACCCGCCTTTGCCTACACCGAGGTTGAGGTGGAGGATCTTGAATATTATCAGAGATTTAAAGGGCAGAATATCTCCATCAACGTATTCAACTGGGGCGAGTACATTTCCGACGGCGCCGATGATACCCTCGATGTAAACGAGGCGTTCGAGGAGCTGACGGGAATAAAGGTAAACTACTCCACCTTTGCTTCCAACGAGGAGATGTACGCTAAGCTGCGCAGCGGCGGTGTCAGCTATGACATCATAATTCCTTCCGATTATATGATAAGCAGAATGATAAATGAGGGAATGCTGCAGAAGCTTGATTTTGATAATATCCCGAATTTTAAGTACATTGATGAAAAATATCAAAAGCGTGAGTACGATCCCCAAAACGAATACTCCGTGCCTTACACTTGGGGTATGGTAGGAATCGTTTATGATTCCACAAAGTTGGATGCGGAAGAGGTAACCAGCTGGTCTATTCTTTGGGATGAGCGGTTCCTCGGCGACATTCTGATGTTTGATAATTCCCGTGACGCTTTCGCTATTGCTCTGAAGCTGTTGGGGTACTCCTTTAACACAGAAAATCCCGAAGAAATTGAAGAGGCTGCGGAAAAGCTCAAGGAACAAAAACCTATGGTGCAGTCCTATGTAATGGACCAGATCTTCGATAAAATGCAGGGCGGTGAAGCTGTACTGGCTCCTTATTACGCCGGAGATGCTCTTATTATGATAGAGGAAAATCCCGATCTTGCGTGGGCGGTTCCGGTTGAGGGTACAAACCTCTTTATTGATGCAATGTGTATTCCCACTTCAGCTAAGCAAAAAGAGGCTGCTGAGATGTATATCAATTTTATGTGCGAAACGGAAGTAGCCGTTGCTACCGCTGAATATATCGGATACTCGACTCCTCACACTCAGGCCTTCTTGGAGCTCGATGAAGAAATTACATCCAATCCCATCGCTTACCCTTCCGATGAGGTCATTCAAAATACCGAAGTGTTCTTCAGCCTTCCGGACAATATCAACAGACTTATGGACGATCTCTGGACGGAAGTCAGGACCGAAACCGGCGGTAACCCGTGGATAATACCCATTCTTTTGGTCGCGGCGGTAGCTGCTTCACTTGCAATCAACATCTACCGAAAGGTTAAAAAATCAAAGCAGGTGTATTGATCTCGCCGATCGTTTCGCCTTCTTTAATCAGCATTACGCGGGCTCCGCGGATTTGCTTGCCGCCTACGGCGGCGCGGCTGAAAGCCGCAAACTCGGACGGTAGTCCGAGAGCAAATCCGCGGAGCCCGCGGTAGTATAGGTGGGGAATTATTTAGTAGCGAGGGAAGCAACGAGATCGGAATCTGGCGAAACGACGGCGGTAGAGTAGTTTGTGTAGGAAACCATACCGGGTTTAGCGCCGGGGATTTTTTTAACATATTTAGCGAGGGTGTAATCGACCTGAACATTAGAGGAATCTCGGGCTTTGGAATTATAAGCGGCAATAACGGCAGCTTGTTCGACGGTGCGGTCGGGGATGGAGGAAGCGTCGCCGCGGAGGATGAGGGTGTGAGATCCGTGAACGGCTTTTGTGTGGAGCCAGATGTCGTCCGGACGGCTGTCTTTCAGGGAAAGGCGGTCGTTTTGGAGGTTATTTCTTCCTGAGAGGATGGTGAATCCGTCGGAGGAAATGTATTTGAGGGGCGGGAGTTTTTCGGGTTTTTTATTTGCAACCTTTCTGGTTTTGAGGTAGCCTTGAGAAGAGAGCTCGTCGCGGATAGCAGATATCTCGGCATCGGTAGAAGCGCGGGAAATGAGGTCGAGGATAGATTCGATGTAACGGACCTCGGTTTCTCCCGAAGAGATGAGCTCGGTAAGTATTTTTTCGGCAGCACAAGCTTTTTTGTAGTCGCTGTAATATTTTTGAGCATTTTGTTGAGGTGAAAGGGTAGGATTGAGGGGAATAACGACCTCTTCGTTTGAGTAGAAATTGAAAAGACGGGCGGACTGAGCGCCTTTTGTGAGGGAATATAGGTTTGCGCTGAGAATATCTCCGAAGATTCTTAAAGAGTCACGATTTTTGGTATCGTCGAGCTCTTTTTTTTGTATCTCAAGTTTACGGTTGAGTCGTGCAAGAAGATTTGAGATATGTTTTTGCAGTTCGTGAGTACGCTGTTTCATACGGTCGCAAGCTCCGCGCTCACGGTAGAAGGAGTCGAGCAATGCACAGCAAGAGGGGTAATACTTTTTAGACATAGCCTCGCCGTATTGAGCGATGTCCATAAAGGAAAAATCCTTGGGGACC
>CAJGEB010000008.1 GCA_904502045.1 uncultured Oscillospiraceae bacterium | reverse complement strand
TTCACTATTAACTCTTCACTTTTCACTAAATAAAATTTCTCAAACGGAATTTCAGGTAAGAAGTAAGAGTGAATAGTGAAGAAGTACTCAGTGGTTTTTTGTTTTAACGGGTATAAAATATTGAACAAATCCTAAAACCGTGGTATTCTATATGTAATACCGATAAAAGCGAGGATTTTCTATGAAACTAACATTTACCACTCCTTCTGCGTGGGATAAAGCTGAAGGTTTCGGCTGTGCTACACAGCGTTTTGCGGGTACTAAAAAAGATACCGCTACCTTTGAGAATGAGCTGAACGGTACCCTTTTGACCGGCTCCTATCAACAAATTCTTGATAAAGCAGCTTTGGTTACTCCCACTCCCGATATTGCCATCGTATTTTTCGGAAACGCCGGCGGAGAAAATGAATTTTTGAAACAGCTCTCAGCAATCGTAAAATCTAGTGCCGTCGGCGGCGGAGCCGCTTTTGAAAGCATTCCCGGACTCATTACCGGTAACGGTCAAGCCGCTGTTTTTCTTGTTCAAGACTCGCGCTACTCTTATCACACCGAAACCAAATGTATTCACGACGAAATTATTGACGAGTGCTGCCTTACCCTCTCGGACCCTCGCACTCTTTTGACCATTAACGGAATTGATGCCGCACAGTATCTGGCTCAGAAAAAGTCCGCTCTGGGACTTTCCCCAACCGACTTTGAACACCTTACCCTGACCGATACCGACGGAATCAACGCTCACCTTTCCTTGTCCGGAACTACCGTCAAAAGCGGGCGTGATCTCTGTGAAAAAATGCTGCTCCGTTATGTACCGCACGAAAAAGTTTACAGCCGTATACGCGATTTTTATGACGATCCCGATGCTATCATTTTCGGCTGCGCGGGACTCGGCAGTATTTTAGAGCGTCCTCTCGACACCTCTTCCTTGGGACTCTTCCTTTTCGGCGAGGTTTGTACCGTGGGCGATCACTCGGAGTTTGGAAACCTTATGCTCAGTAAACTCAAGATATTACCCAAATAGTCCTTTAAAATATTTAATGCTGCAGAATATTTTGCAGCATTTTTATTTTGTTATTATTATTTTAAACTTCTATTATTTCCCACTCATATTATTTTCCGAATGAACAATAATACTACTGCAGATATTTAATTCAACGCAAATTAATATAAGGAGTGAAACAGTATGTCCAGATCCGGAAAGCCGGTTGTTCCTCAGGCTAAGGAAGCTCTTAACAAGTTTAAGATGGAAGCCGCTAATGAAGTTGGCGTTACCCTCAAGCAGGGTTATAACGGTGACTTAACTTCTCGTCAGGCCGGTTCTATAGGCGGTCAGATGGTTAAGAAAATGATCGAGTCCTATGAGAACTCTATAAAATAACCAATCGCATTCTCCCAAGGGACTGTTTATGCAGTCCCCTTTCTTATATATTTTTATATTTTCCGCTTTTAGCCTTGAAATTTCGTCTTTTTTCTGATATAATTAGAAAAATTTGTATTTAAAAGGCGGTTATTCTATGGCTTCAAGGCATATTATAGACCTCACTCAAATCAGTCCGGGCGACCTTAAGGATATTCTTGAGCTCGCGCGAACGATAAGGCTTAATCCGAAGCAATTTTACGGTTCCTGCGACGGTAAGATCCTTGCTACTCTGTTCTACGAGCCCTCTACTCGTACTCAAATGTCTTTTCAAACAGCTATGTTGCGGCTCGGCGGCAGAGTTATCGGATTCGATAATCCTCTCAACTCTTCGGTATCAAAAGGTGAAAGCCTTATGGATACTATAAAAATAATCAACTCCTACGCCGATATTATTGCCTTACGCCATCCTCTTGAGGGATCCGCAAAGGCCGCCTCCTTCTACTCCGAAAACCCCTTGATAAATGCAGGTGACGGCGGACATCTCCACCCCACTCAGACCCTGACCGATCTTGTTACTCTCACCGAAGAAAAGGGTACTGTTTCCGGTATGACTATCGGTGTGTGCGGAGATCTCAAACACGGCAGAACGGTCCACTCGCTCATCAATGCGATGTGCAGATTTGATAATAATTTCGTATTCATCTCAACTCCGGAGCTTGATGTTCCTCAGTACATAAAGGACGAGCTTACCGCTTTCGGAAGAAAGTTCACCTTCATCCCCTCGCTTGAAGAGGCAATTCCGGCACTTGACGTACTCTACATGACCCGTATTCAGAGGGAACGCTTTGCTTCTTTAGAGGAATATGACAAGCAGAAAAACGTCTACCGCCTTGATGCCGCTAAGCTCAAATACGCTAAAAAAGATTTGCGTATTCTCCACCCGCTGCCCAGAGTCGACGAAATAGCAGTTGAGGTGGACGACGATCCTCGGGCAGTCTACTTTAAACAGGCCGCTTACGGAGTATTTGCAAGAATGGCGCTCATAATCTATCTGCTCGAAAACAGTAACGGCAGCAAAACAGTTCTTGCTCCCCCTGCTGAGCACCGCTGCAAAAATCCGAAATGCATCTCAAATTCCGAACTATATCTCCCCGCCTCTTTCAAAAAGGTCGGAGATACCCTCGTCTGTGATTACTGCGATTTCGATGCATAATACTGCCTTCCCAACGCGAACGAAATTTATTTTTCGTTCGCGTTTTTTGTAAATAAAAACCACGCGATTATCGCGTGGTTCCAAAGAGGTAATAGATATCCGCCTGCATAACGGCATATCTTACTGCATATCCCCAAGCAGCTTTATTGCCCTGCTTGAGCCTATTCTGTCTGCTCCGAGCTCAATGAATTTTTCAAGTGCTTCGCGGCTGTTAATTCCGCCCGCCGCCTTTATCTTATATCTCCCGTTTACACATCTTTTCATAATGGCAACATCTTCGTAGGTAGCTCCGCCGCTTGAAAATCCGGTGGAGGTTTTGATGTAGTCCGCTCCCCCCTCAAAAACGAGCTCACACATCTTTTCCTTTTCTTCGTCGGTTAAAAGACACGCCTCTATTATTACCTTGACTACTTTGCTTCCCGCCGCCTGCTTTACTGCCACTATCTCCTCTCGGACATAATCGTAATTTTTCGCTTTCAGCTCCCCGACGTTTATCACCATATCTATCTCGTCGCAGCCGTCCTCAATAGCCTTCTTCGTTTCAGCTACTTTTATCTCCGTCGCAGAAGCTCCGAGCGGGAATCCCACAACGGTGCACACCGCTATCTTACCTTTCATATAATCCGCGGCTCTTTTCACAAAACACGGATTTATACACACAGATGCCGTATTCGCTTCCATCGCTTCGTCGCAAAGCTTTCTTACGTCTTCCCACGTAGCTTCCGGCTTCAGTATCGTATGGTCCACCCTTGAAAGTATCTCTTTTGCATTCATAATCTATTTCTCCTTTTCATTTTTTACTGTTTTTGCCGCTCCAAAGAGCATTTTCAGCGTTTTTGCATATAATATTATTGATTTTTACTTTTAAGGAGTTGCTTACTGTGCTTTTCGCTGAATACGACAGAGCTGCCGCTGTTAATTACGCTCTTAAATGGGCTTTTTCACGCAATCCCAACTACCTCGACTTCCACGGTCTCGGCGGAGACTGCACTAACTTCGTTTCACAATGTGTCTTTGCAGGTTCGGGTGTAATGAACTACACCAAAACTTTCGGCTGGTACTACACCTCTTCCTCAAACCGTACGCCCTCTTGGACCGGTGTGGAATATTTTAATAAATTTTTCTCCTCAAATCAAGGAGTCGGACCCTTCGCTTCGGAAGTACCGCTCGAAAAAGCCTTACTCGGAGATGTTATTCAGTTCGGCGATGAAAATTACCACTTCTTCCACACCGCAATAATTACTAAAATAGACCCCATTCCCTCGCCCGAATCGGTTTTCGTTGCGGCACATTCCTACGATGCCGATTACCGCAGAGTCGCGAGCTATTCCTTTGATATATTGAGGGTACTCCACATCGAAGGAGTAAGGCTCCCCTCTTGAAATATATACTTTTTTATATTATAATTCCTTAAACAAGGTATTTCAATACCGTTTTCATCTAAGACAGAATGGAGAATTAACATGCAGTTTAAAAAAATCGTCACGATATCGTTAAATCCCGCTTTAGATATTACTCTATCGGTTGACGGACTCGTTCCCGAAAAGATAAATTCCGTCATAAGTCAGCAGACAGATGCTGCAGGCAAGGCGGTAAACATTGCAAAATTACTCAGTTCTTTCGGTGTAAACCCGCACCTCATCACCTTTGCAGGAAATGAAAATTTTGACAAGTATTTTAAGCATCTTCGCGCAGCTTCCCCTGCTCTTGAGTGTGAAACGCTCATTGTGGACGGCTCGACCCGCGAAAATCTGCACATCGTTCTTCCCGATGAAAGCCTTGTTACCGTAAGGCAAAACGGATTTACAGTTTCCGAAAAGGACATCTCCGATATTACAGAAAAAGTCGCTGCACATCTTGCTCCGGAAACATTATTTATAATTTCGGGAAGGTTCCCAGACGGATTTTCTTCCGATGATTTTCGCAATCTTTGCCGAGTTATTTCAGAGCACGGCGGACTGCTTGCAGTAGACTCAAACTCGGTTTCCTACGATGACCTTATTGCTGTAAAGCCCTTTATCATAAAACCGAATCTTGATGAGCTTCGTGACCTCACCGGACTCCCTCTTTCCGATAAATCCGAAATTAAAAAAGTCCTCGGCGAGCTTTCCCGCTTCGGACTCAAAAATATTCTTCTTTCTCTCGGAGCCGACGGTCTTGTTTACTACGGCAAAGACCTCTCCCTGCACGCTGTACCTCCTAAAGTAAAGGTGCTTTCCGCTGTCGGAGCCGGCGACTGTACCTTGGCAGGCTTCATCTTGAGCCGTCTGTTAGGCCTGGATATTCCCACCGCAGTAAAAACGGCGACTTCGTTCGGTTCTGCTGCAGTTTCTCTGCCGGGTACAAAAACTCCCTCTGAGCAGGAGGTAGTCAACATCTTTAACCAAGTTTCAATCACCGAATTTTAATTGACCGCGCTGATATATTTCAATTCGAATCATTTCGTTTTGTCATATTTCAGCGCTTTTTTCAGTCCTTTTGCGACAAGGTATATTACAAGCGCCGCAATCGGAATATACACAAGCCTTATCGGCAGCTTCGCAACAAATACCGCAAAATATCCCTTACCGTAATATACCGACATCCAAAGGGAATTGAGTGCGAGATCGATTCCGAGTGATACTGCCGCAACCGAAAGCAGCGTCTTTAAATAGCTCAGCTTACCTTTATATAAAAACAGTCCGTACAAAAGTCCTTTCAGCGCCGCAGATATCGTAAACCCGATAAAAAAGGCTCCGCTCGAGGAGTTTATCAGCATTCCCAAAATATCCCCGAGTACGACGGTAACCATAGCCCAAACGGGTCCCAAAAAAAGACCGCTCAAGGCGTGTGCCAAAAATTGCAGACTGATTCTCTCGATTGCAGGAATCTCAACCGCCAAAAATCTTGTAAATATTATATCCATGGCTATCAAAAGCGCTCCCATAGCCATCTTTTTTATCTTACTCACTCGCCGCTCCGCCCCTTTCATAACTACTATTTTACCTATTTCTTTTCTTTTTTCAATAACGCCGCCGCAACTTTTTTTAACTTTGTAAATACATCCGAAAATAGTTGAAAATTGTTACTTGTTATAGTATTATTACATTATAATTTGAGTAAAAGAGGTGTTGGTTTTGACCCAAAATGATTTTCGCGAATACTACGGCGGGCTTGGAATGAAAAGCGATGCCCTATCTTTCTTTTCCGATTTGCTTTACTCTGATGAAAACAGCAGCTTTTCTGCGCTCTTTGCAAAAGAGTATCCCCGTTTGAAAAAGTTATTTCTTGATAACGCAAACGCTTCTCTTGAGGAGCTGCGTAATTTCTCTAAACAGTCAGGTATTGACATAAACACCTTCCTTGCGCTCTTCTTTTTGAGAGTAGGATTTGACATCAAGCCCTTTTATGACGAGCACAATATTCCACACCAAGTCTTTTACGATACTTTATCAGAATTACCCAGCACGATATCAGTTTATTATTATGCTCACGGAAAGTACGGACTTGACGAGGGGCAGATGTGCTGGCTGCCTTTACATATCACAGGCAAGCTTTTCCGTCTCGGAAGACTCCAGTTTGAGATGATGAAGTTTGACAGAGACCTCGATTTTATCGGCCGCGATGCAAACGTTTTAATGACCCATATACCGAGTCACCCAAAGCTATTGCATGAGGAGTGTCTGAAATCCTACGCTGCCGCTAAAGAATTCTTCCCCAAGTACCTTTCCTATAATATAGACGCTTTTGTTTGCGAGTCGTGGCTGCTCTCTCCCGTTATAAGCGATATTCTCGGACCTGAATCCAACATCTCAAAGTTCAGCTCAGACTTTAATATTTTTGAGTTCGATGAGAATAACACCTCAAGTGCGGCATATTTTATTTTCCGCGGCAAAACTCCCTATCCGCAGGATACACGTCTTCAAATTGAGGCTAAAAAACGCCTCGATGCAGGACTTGGTCTCGGTGTGGCTTACGGTATCTTTTTGAATAAATAACGGTAAAATTATGGGTAAAATATCTGTTTTATTAATCTTTTCAGTTGTGCTCCTTCTCTTTTCTTCTTGCGGCAATATTTCCGACTCCTCAGAGGCTCTTTCAGATAGTTCCGCAACATCCGGCTCATCTCAGATTGAGGAACCCTTTTCCTCGGAGCCGTCCTATTCTGATTTTTCATCTCAAAGCTCCGACAACAGCATCCTTCCTGCCGTACTCACCGACGGAGATACTTCCACCGTATATTCCATTGAGCACTCCCCGTATGAACTGGAGCTTAACTTTTCGGAGCCTCTTTCCCTGTGCGCTGCGGAGCTGTGCGGCATCTCTGAAAACGTCCTTTCGATATCCATTTCGGTAAAAGACGAAAACGGCTCTTTTTCCGAGGTGTATTTTCAGTCTGAAATAGGTGAAAACCGTATCTGTTTTTTGGGAACCGTAAACTCCGACTGTATCAGTATCTCATTTGACAGCTCCGGCGGTGCAGTAGAAATAGGCGAACTCACACTGCTCCCCTCGCTTACCGAAGAAACCCCTTTCAAAACTTCCGCCTACCTTCCCGTTTTCGATAAATCTTATGATATTTCAAAATACGCGAGCAGCTTTTCACTGCTTTCAGACGTCATCTTCATCTCAGGCAGTGCAAAGTGGAATGAAAACGGCGAGATAATTCCCGGAGAAAATTTAAAATCCGCAATAGACGCCGTACGCGCCCTACCTGAAAGCGAAAACTGTAAAATTTGGGTATCAATTGCTCCCCAAGGCTCGCTGATAAAAAACGGTACTGCAGGCAACTCTATAAATTCGGATGAAAAAATATCAGATTTGGTATCCAATATACTGAATTTCCTCAGTGACTATTCAATTGACGCCGTTGATTTCGATTGGGAATTCCCAAAAGACCAAACCGAGTGGAACGATTTCGGAAAACTACTCCGACAATTAAAGCTCGCTTCCCCCTCAACCGAAATATCTGCCGCTTTTTACCCGTACGACATTTTCCTTCCCGATTTTGCATTTTCCGCTCTCGACAGAGTAAATATAATGGCATACGATCTCTTCGATGATGACGGATTCCACTGCACCTATTCGTCGGCAGAAAAAAGTATCAAATATTTTCTTGAGCTCGGCTTTGAGTCTTCACAGCTTTTTTTAGGTATTCCCTGCTACGGCCGTCCTACCGACAGAGCTTCCGTGTGGAATTATTACAGCGATGCAGAGGAGCTCTTCTCTTCCTTCGATAACCTCTTCGACGGCAGCTATTATAACGGAAAATTTCTTGTCAGAGATAAAGCGGCTTTAGCAAAACACGGCTCCCTCGGCGGAATTATGCTGTTCCACCTTTTGTGCGACCTTCCTGCATCGCATCCCGCTTCTCTGCTCTATTCGGCAACCGATTCCCTCCTGCTGAATTCGGACTGAATATTATTGCTGCCAAAAATAATATTGCAAAAAATGTAAAATCCTCTTTACTTTAAGGGGATTTTATGATATTATTAATTATAATGGGGGAATGTGGGGTTTGTTTGGAGATTGCGCGAAAATCCCCTGCCCTGTCAGATGTATTTTTGAGAAAGGATTTGTTAAATGAATTCAGCACACTGCTTCAAAATGACATTAAGCTCTTGTGCGAGTCCGCTTAAGGCCGTTTCTTTGTTCCTTGCGGGCTGTTTAAAAGCATTTCTTAAAATTACCGATACCCCTTTACCTCAGCCGATGTTTTTCGGCTCTGTTTCCGATTTTAAAAATATTAAAAACGCGAGCTCGACTTTTTCTTTGCCGCCCGTTCGGTAAAAACAGTCCCGTTTCCGCGTTTTATTTTTGCCTTAACTACTCGTCCTGTTTTCAGGCTGGATATAAATAATTTTGAAAGGTAGGTTTTTTAATGACTATTTTTGATGCGTTAACACTCATCGGCGGACTTTGTCTTTTTCTCTTCGGTATGAATGTTATGGGCGCCGCCTTGGAACGCCGCGCAGGCGGAAAACTCGAATCTTTACTCGGTAAGCTGACTTCCAATAAGTTTGCCGGTCTTGCTACAGGTATGGGAGTTACCTCTGTTATCCAAAGCTCCTCTGCCACGACTGTTATGGTAGTCGGATTTGTTAACTCCGGACTTATGTCGCTCAAACAAGCAATAAATGTAATTATGGGTGCTAATATCGGTACCACCATTACCGCTTGGATACTCAGTCTCGGCGGTATTTCGGGAGATAACATTTTCTTAAAGCTTCTCAAACCCACTTCATTTACTCCCGTTCTCGCTCTTATAGGTATTGTTTTCTTTATGTTTTGCAAGGGCAGTAAGAAAAAAGATACCGGCTCCATCTTATTAGGATTTGCCGTTCTGATGTTCGGTATGGATACTATGAGCGGCGCTGTTGCGGGACTCGCTGATGTACCCGCTTTCCAGAGCCTCTTCATTATGTTTAAAAATCCGATTTTGGGAGTACTCGCAGGAGCTCTTCTCACCGCTATTATTCAGTCAAGCTCCGCTTCCGTCGGTATTCTTCAGGCTCTCGCCGTTACCGGTCAGGTTTCGTACGGTGCTGCTATTCCCATTATTATGGGACAAAACATCGGTACCTGTATCACCGCCATCCTCTCCTCTTTCGGAGCCAACCGTAACGCTAAGCGCGCCGCTTTTGTTCATCTCTCCTTCAACATCATCGGAACACTTGTCTGGCTCAGTGTTTTCAGTATCGTCGATGCAACTTTAGCTCCGGCACTGTTCGACGAAGCAGCCTCACTCCCCGGAATCGCTGTTGCCCACTCGGCGTTTAACATTATGTGTACCCTTCTCTTGTTGCCTATGTCATCACTCCTCGAAAAGCTTGCTTATAAGCTGGTTCCCGATGCAAAGGCTCCCGAAACCGTTTCGGAGCTTGATGAACGTCTTCTTGCTACTCCCGCAGTAGCTCTTGAGCGTTGCCGCGTTCTTGCTTTTGAAATGGCTCACTGCTCCATCGACTCCCTCAAAAACGGTATCCTCTGCCTTGAAAACTACTCTCCTGAGCTTTCCGCTTCTATTGCCGAAGCCGAGGACCGCACCGACCATTATGAAGATATCATCGGTACATATCTTGTAAAGCTAAGCTCCCGCAGAATCAGCGATAAGGACAGCACGGAAGCTGCAAAGCTCCTCAAGATAATCGGTGATATCGAACGCATATCCGACCACGCTATGAATCTTGTGGACTCCGCCGAAGAGATGAAAAATAAGGAGCTATCTTTCTCTCCCGCAGCTGAAGCGGAGCTTAAAAATCTTACCAACGCTGCAACCGAGATACTCGACCTTTCGCTCCTTGCTTTTGTTGAGAATGATACTCTCGCCGCTGCCAACGTCGAGCCGCTTGAGCAGATCATCGACACCCTCAAAGAGCAGATGCGCAGCGCTCACATACTCCGTCTTCAGCAGGGTGCCTGCAGTATTGAAACCGGTTTTGTATGGTCCGATATTTTAACTAATCTCGAACGCGTTTCCGACCACTGCTCCAACATCGCAGGATGTGTACTCGATTCCGAAAGCAGTAATCTCAACATCCACGAATCACTCCGCGCTATGAAATCGGACAGCCCCTATTTCAAAGAACGCTACGCAGTACTCGCGGAAAAATATTTACCTAAATAAAAAACTTTCCCCTCTTCCAAGCTCGGAAGAGGGGTTCTTTTTTACTATTTTTCGTTTCCGACAAAGAAAAGAGCAAGTGTTCCGGGACCGGAATGTGCTCCGATTACCGCACCGATATCCGTAATCAGCTCCACCTGTGCACCGTAATCCGAGCACAGCCGCGCCTTTAACGCTTCTGCATCAGAAATACAATCACCGTGAGAAATGTATACTACTCCGCTTTTCGCATCTCTTGCAAGCTCACCGTATTTCTCTGCCATCTTTCCTATTGCCGCTTTTCTGCCGCGTACCTTTGTGACGTTTACAAGATGTCCCTCGTCATCCACGTGCAGTACCGGCTTGATTCCGAGGATATTCCCCACAAACGCTACCGTCGGGCTGATTCTTCCGCCTCTCTTGAGATATACCAAGTCGTCAACAGTAAACCAGTGGCACAGGTTATTCTTTATCCCGTTAATATATTCCGCTACCTCTTCAAGTGCAGCTCCGTTTTTCTTCTTTTCGACAGCTAAATACACAAGCAGTCCCTGACCCGCAGATGCCGCCAACGTGTCCACAGATACCACTTTTCTTTCCGGGTACTTTCCCGCCAGCTCCTCTGCTGCAATTTTTGAGGAATTATACGTGGTACTGAGTCCCGATGAAAAAGCAAGATACAAAATATCCTTACCCTGCTTGAGCACTTCCTCAAATCTCGCTTCAAACGTGTCGGGATTTATAGCCGATGTCTTCGCTACCATTCCCTCTCTCATTTTATTGTAAAATTCCGCACTTCCTATATCCTCGTTGGTATGTTCCTTTTCATCCCCCTCAAATCTGAAAATCAGATTAATATACTCAACTTCCCACTTTTTAAGCAGTTCAGGACTAATGTCACATCCCGAATCGGTAAAAATTACATAGTTTTCCATCACTCATACCCCTTTTTATTTATTCTTAAAAAACGCTGCTGCTATTGCTCCCGGACCCGCATGTGCTCCGATAATACTGCCTATCACCGTACTCCGCAGCTCTTCTGCGCTGTCCTTCCACAAATTCTCGCTGTCTTTTATATACTTTTCTAAAATTACCTCGCTGAGCCCTGTATATCCAAGCAACACAGGCTTACTGAAATCGACTCCGCCTGCATTTTGTATCTCACTTACAAGCAAATTATTCCCTTGCTTTGAGCCCCGCGCTTTTCCGAGAATTACTATCTCTCCATCCTTCAGGCCGATTACCGGCTTTATCGAAAGCGCTCCGCCCAAAAACGCCGCTGTTTTGGATATCCTTCCCCCGCGCTTAAGATATTCAAGGGTATCAAGCATCGCTATAACGCAGACATTTTCTCTTTCCTGCTCTATCTTCTCTGCTATCGCTTTAGCTGACATTCCCTCATCTGCATATCTTAATGCAAGCTCTGCAAGTATTCCCGAACCGATAGCCGCACTCTTACTGTCCACAACATATATCCTGTCGGGGTAATCCTCTGCCGCTATCATCGCACTTTGATAGGTTCCGGAGAGAGTAGAGGAAAGTGTTATTACCACTGCACTTTCTCCCGATTTCTCCACCTCTTCAAACACTCTCGAAAAATCCGACGGAGCCGCCTGACTCGTACTCGGAAAAACATCACTCTCTATCAGCTTTTCGTAAAACTGTCTATGCGTAATAGTTTTTCCGTCTATGTACTCCTCATCTCCGAAGTGTACCGTCATCGGAACTACTCTCAGCTTCTCCTTTACTTCATCTACCGTATCCGCCGTCGAGTCAACTATTATCCGTACCATTATTCCCTCACTCCTTTTTCATCTCTTCTTCCGGCACTCCCTCTTTACTTATCCTCTTTAAATTTGATGCAATACTCTCAAGCGCCTCATAAAATATTATCCTTTTTTCTCCCTCAATCTCTTTTCCCGCGTATCCGACCACTACTTTTGCTCTTTCGCATACGAATTCCGCAGCCTTTTTTCCCTCTTCCGTAAGCTTGAATACTCCGCGGTAGTTGGCTCCCTCTTTTTTTATAAGTCCTTTTTTCTCCATCTCAGACATCATTCTTGATACATCTGCTTTATCCTTGCCGCATATCTCACACAGCTGTGTAGCCGTAACTCCTTCTTTGTGGCGGTATATTACCGTGAGATAAGTTGCACTCGGACCTTTAAGTCCGTACCTCCCCATCTCGTCTGCAGCTATTTTATGCCAGTACTTTGATATTTCAGAAATATTAAAAAGAAATTTTTCAAGTCTGTCTACCATAAATCTCACCCTTCCGAAATGTTGACTTGTCAACTTTTTATTATTTTATACTCGAAACGTTGATTTGTCAACCTTTTATTTAAAAAAGCTCCCATCAATCAAGACGGGAGCTTTGCGTAAGTTTTACACTATTCAGCCCTTTATTACAATATCACATATCTCAGAAATACTATCCAATATTACATCTGCTCCGTTTTCAAGGAGTCCTTCTTTATCTCCGAATCCCCACTCTGCTCCTATAGTGTACGCTCCTGAGGACTTCCCCGTTTTCATATCTACACACATATCTCCTATGTACGCACATTCTTCGACGCTGACACCAAACTCCTCTGCTATTTCGAATACCACCGCCGGATCCGGCTTTATGGGGTAGCCGTCACGCGCGCCGTACACCGCATCAAATATTCCCTCAAAATAAAGCTCCGCAAGCTTTTGAGTAGCCTTATGCGGCTTATTTGAAAATACCGCAAGCTTAACTCCCGCCCCCTTCAGCTCAAGAAGCGTTTCTTTTATCTTTGGGTACGGCTCGGTAAAAACACTACTGTGCGTTGCGTAATATTCACTGTAATCCTTCAATACCTTCTCTAAGGTTCCGTCGTCCCTCTTATCCTGCGGAAGAGCGGCAAGCACCAGATTCCTCGCGCCGTTACCTATAAACGTTTTATATTCACTTATATTGTGCAAAGGAAATCCGTTTTTCTCAAGCGCATAATTTACCGATACTGCAATGTCCGTTATCGTATCAAGTATGGTTCCGTCCATATCTAATATTACCGCTTTGTAATTAAGCTCTTTCATTTTCAGAGATCCCCTTTTCAAATTCAAATACTTTTTTAAGATATATTCCGGTGTAGGATGCAGGATTTTTCGCTACCTCTTCCGGACTTCCCATTGCAACTATCTCTCCGCCGCGATCTCCGCCTTCCGGTCCGAGATCTATGATATAGTCCGCATTTTTGATCACATCAAGATTATGCTCTATCGTAAGGACGGTATTGCCGCCCTCTACAAGCTTCTGCATTACCTCCACCAGCTTATCCACGTCATACATATGAAGTCCCGTAGTGGGCTCATCAAGTATATATATAGTCTTTCCGGTAGGACGCTTTGAAAGCTCCGCTGCAAGCTTTACCCTCTGTGCTTCTCCTCCCGAAAGTGTCGTCGCAGGTTGACCTATCTTTATATAACCGAGTCCCACATCGTATAGCGTCTGCAGCCTTCTTCTTATTTTGGGAATATTTTCAAAAAATTCGAGTCCTTCCTCTACCGTCATCTCCAAAATATCGTATATGCTCTTTCCCTTGTACTTTACCTCAAGAGTTTCCCTGTTATATCTTTTACCTTTACACACCTCGCACGGAACATAAATGTCGGGCAAGAAATGCATTTCTATCTTCAGTATTCCGTCACCTTCACACGCCTCGCAGCGTCCGCCTTTTACGTTAAAGGAAAAGCGCGACGAGCTGTATCCTCTCGCTTTAGCCTCGGCAGTAGAAGCAAAAAGCTCTCTGATGTCGGTGAAGAGTCCGATATAAGTTGCGGGATTCGACCGCGGAGTCCTGCCTATCGGGGACTGGTCGATATTTATTACCTTGTCAAGATTTTCCGCTCCGAGCATCTCATCGTGTATTCCGCAGCGTTTTTTCGCTCCGTTTAATTCCGAAGCGAGTCTTTTGTATATTATCTCATTCACAAGCGAGCTCTTTCCCGAGCCCGATACTCCCGTAACTGCGCAAAAGGTTCCGAGCGGTATCGACACGTCAATGCCCTTCAGGTTGTTTTCCCCCGCTCCCTTCACCGTTAAAACGGCACCGTTTCCTTTGCGTCTTTCTTTGGGAGTCTGCACCTTTCTCGCTCCGCTCAAATATTGTCCCGTAAGCGAATCTCCGCTCTGCAGCAGCTCACTCGGAGCTCCCTCAAAAACTATCTCTCCGCCGTGCACTCCCGCTCCCGGACCGATATCTACAACGTGGTCCGCACTGAGTATCGTATCCCCGTCATGCTCAACTACTATCACGGTGTTACCCAAATCCCTCAGCCTTTTCAGCGCATTTATCAGCTTTTCGTTATCTCGCTGATGTAATCCGATACTCGGCTCGTCTAAAATATATAAAACTCCGACAAGCGAGGAGCCTATCTGGGTGGCAAGGCGTATCCTTTGACTCTCTCCGCCCGAAAGACTGCTTGCCGAACGCGATAGAGTCAGATAATCGAGTCCGACATTTTTCAAAAATCCGAGCCGCTCTCTTATCTCCTTGATTACTCTTCCGCCTATCATCTCCTGTGTTTCGGTAAGCTTAAGTCCGTCCAAAAATTCAAGCGCTTTATTTATTGATAATTTTGCAAATTCACTTATATTGAGTCCCCCTACCGTTACTGCAAGCGACTCCTTTTTCAGACGCTCACCCTTACACTCGGGACATTCTATCGAACTCATATAGTCAGCAAGCTCCTGCTTTACCCATTCGCTGCTCGTTTCTCTGAACCTGCGCTCTAAATTATTTATTACTCCCTCAAATTCGGATTTATACATTACGCTTCCGTTTTCGGTTTCGCGATAAAGCGCGAGCTTCTTACCCTTACTTCCGAACAGTACTGCCTCCATAGCCTCTTTCGACAGCTCCTTCACAGGAGTATCAAGTGAAAATCCGTATTCCTTTGCAAGAGCCTCATAGTACATCTGCGCTATTCCGCCGTCGGCATAATACCATCCGCTCGCACGTATTGCTCCGCCCCTTATCGACAGATTCCGATTGGGTATTACAAGCGCGGGATCTATCTTCAAAAAGTCCCCGAGTCCCGTACATTTCGGACACGCTCCAAAGGGATTGTTAAACGAAAACATTCTCGGAGTCAGCTCCTCTATACTCACTCCGTGTTCGGGACACGCGTAATTTTGAGAAAATATAAGCTCCTCTCCCTGCGCGTCAACCGTTATTATTCCGCCGGTAAGAGCCGACGCCGTTTCCACCGAATCACTCAAACGAGATGCTATCTCAGGCTTTATCACAAGTCTGTCAACCACTATCTCTATCGTATGCTTTTTATTTTTATCAAGCGTTATCTCTTCCGAAAGGTCATAAAGCGCTCCGTCTATGCGCACTCTGACATAGCCCGATTTTCTTGCTCCGGCAAGCTCTTTGCGGTACTCGCCTTTTCTTCCGCGTACTATCGGTGCCATTACCTGTATCTTTGTGCCCGCTTCCAGCTTCATTATCCTATCAACTATCTGGTCCACCGTCTGCCGCTTTATCTCTTTTCCGCATATATGACAGTGCGGAGTTCCTATACGCGCGTAAAGCAGACGGAGATAGTCGTATATCTCCGTTACCGTTCCGACTGTCGAACGCGGATTTTTCGAGGTAGTCTTTTGATCTATTGAAATTGCAGGTGAAAGTCCTTCAATGCTATCCACATCCGGCTTGTCCATCTGTCCCAAAAACTGTCTTGCGTAAGACGAAAGGCTTTCAACGTATCTGCGCTGTCCGTCTGCAAATATCGTATCAAACGCAAGGGTACTCTTACCCGAACCCGAAAGTCCCGTAAATACGATCAGTTTATCTCTCGGCAGCTCAAGATCCACGTTTTTCAGATTATGCTCTCTTGCTCCCTTTATAACTATCTTATCTATCGCCATTTTATCCTTCCTTTAACTTCTTTATCCTATCTCTCAAGTATGCGGCGTGCTCGAATTCAAGTATCTTTGCCGCATTCTTCATCTCAACAGTAAGCTTCTTAATAAGCTCCTCGCGCTCTCTCGGTGAGAGGTACTTCTTGCCGCGCGACTCCTCTCCCTCTTTTTTCGATATCTCAATTATCTCTCTGACATCCTTCGTTACTGTTTGAGGGACTATTCCGTTGGCTTCATTGTACTCCTGCTGAATCTTGCGACGGCGCATCGTTTCATTTATTGCGCGTTCCATTGATTCCGTCACGCTGTCGGCGTACATTATTACCTTGCCGTTTACGTTTCTCGCCGCTCGTCCTATCGTCTGTATAAGCGATGTTTCGGAACGCAGGAACCCCTCTTTATCCGCATCAAGTATTGCTACAAGCGACACTTCAGGCATATCGAGTCCTTCACGCAGCAGGTTTATTCCCACCAGTACGTCGTACTCTCCCCGTCTGAGATCCCTTATCAGCTCCATTCGCTCTATCGTGTCGACCTCATGGTGCATATACCTTACCCTTACTCCGAGGTTGCTCAGGTACTCCGTCAGCTTCTCCGCCATCTTTTTCGTCAGCGTAGTCGCCAAGGTACGCTCGCCGCGCTTCGCTCTCTCGTTTATCTCGTAAAGCAGGTCCTCTATCTGCCCCTCGACCGGCTTTACCTCTATCTCAGGATCAATTATTCCCGTCGGACGTATTACCTGCTCTGCAATATTAACGCTGCGCTCCTTCTCAAATTTTCCCGGAGTCGCGCTGACATACACCACCTGATTTACTCTCTCCAAAAATTCATCAAAATTAAGAGGTCTGTTATCAAATGCAGAGGGTAATCTGAACCCGTAATCTATCAAATTCTTTTTTCTTGAATAGTCCCCGCCGTACATTCCTCTCACCTGAGGCAGCGTTACGTGCGATTCATCTATAAACATCAGAAAATCCTTCGGGAAATAATCAAACAACGTGCAGGGAGCACTACCCGCCTCTCTTCCGGAAAGTACCCTCGAATAGTTCTCTATACCCTTGCAAAATCCCGCTTCAGTCAGCATCTCGACGTCGTAATTTGTCCTCTCGGCTATCCTCTGCGCTTCTATCAGCTTATTATTTTCCCTGAAATACTTAACTCTCTCATCACATTCCCTGCGTATATCCTGTATTGCCGTCAGCATCTTTTCCCGCGGTATGATATAGTGCGACGCAGGATATATCGCCACATGCGAAAGCCTTGAAATTACCCTTCCGGTAAACGCTTCTATCTCCGATATCCTATCTACCTCGTCGCCGAAAAACTCAACTCTGATCGCCTTTTCGTCGCTATATGACGGGAATATCTCAACCGTATCCCCTTTTACGCTGAATTTGTTTCGAGTGAAATTTATATCGTTGCGCTCGTATTGCAACTCCACAAGCTTCTTTATCAGCTCATCCCTATCCTTCTGCATACCGCTGCGCAGAGATATCACCATCTGTCTGTAATCAATCGGATCTCCCAACGTATATATGCAAGACACACTTGCTACTATTATCACGTCATTTCGCTCAGAAAGAGATGCGGTAGCCGAATGCCTCAGCTTCTCTATCTCATCATTTATCGCGCTGTCCTTTTCGATGTACGTGTCTGTTCCCGCAATATAGGCTTCGGGCTGGTAGTAGTCATAGTAGGATACAAAATATTCCACCGCATTTTCGGGGAAAAATTCTCGGAACTCGGAGCATAACTGTGCGGCAAGTGTCTTATTGTGAGCAAGAATAAGCGTCGGACGGTTCACGTTCGCAATAATATTCGCCATAGTAAAAGTCTTACCCGAACCGGTTACTCCGAGAAGAGTTTGGTCCGAATACCCCTTTATTACCCCCTC